>CAZXJU010000012.1:0-19443 GCA_964641035.1 uncultured Halobacteriales archaeon
GCGTGCCGAGGAGGATCGGGGGCAGGCCGGAGCCGATGAGGAACGCGGCATAGTGCGCGTCGGGCCCGACCGGGGACAGGCCGGCGAGGCGCAGTTCGACGTCCAGCCGGGCGGGCGCGCATTGGCCGCCCGGGGTGTCGGGGATGCAGACGCCGCCGGGCCCGGTGGTCCCCTGCGGGGCGGTGGCCTGGTAGTGGCCGTCGACGGAGATTGGGGTCTGCGCCGGTTCAAGCGCCTTATCGTACGGGCCGGCGCGGGCGCCGATCTCCATGAGGCCGGCGACAGCCAGCAGGATGATCAGGGCGCCGGCGACGCCGACGACGAGCTGTTTGGCCGCCATGCTGCGTAGACCTTTCCAGGGGTGCCTCTGGGAACACAGACCCTGGCGGATACTTGAAGGCCTCCCCATCGAATCGCGGTTGTCCGAAATCTCTTGAACCGGCACGGGTTAGCGGTGGCGTCGATGCGGCGAGGCAGGGTTGTTGCAGGACTGGTCGTCGGGCAGGTCGTCGTCTTTGCGGGGACAAGCCGGGTGCCGGGCCTTGGCGCCGAAGGGTGGCATCACGTGGCGACCCTCGGTGCATCGCTCGCCTTGGCGTTGGCCTTTTGGCGGCCGTTGACGCGTTCGCGACGATTCTTGGCGATCGGCGTGCTTGCGTTCAGTGTGTTGGCGACCGTCAGTGGCTTCTGGCTCCTGTATTGGAAGGAAGGCATCCGGGTCGCGGGGTACCAGGATTGGGGTGTCTTCTGGCATGTCGCTTGGAGTTGGGCGGCCGCGATCCTCTTCTTCCAGCACACGTGGATCAACCGCGTCTCGTATGCGCACTTCTTCCGCCGGTCGTTCTCGTCGCTTGCGCCGGCCACGGTCCATGTCGGCGCGTACGTCGTTGCGATCGTCCTCTTCGTCGTCACCTGGTCGGACGTGGGCAAGGACTGGTTCACGGTAGAGAATTACATCCCGCTGACGCTGTATGCGTGGCTCGTGGCGACGGTGCCGTCGTACGCGGCGTGGGGGTTCTTCGCCACGACGGCGGCCCGGCGGTCGAAGGCAGGCGGCGAGCGGGTGCAGAGCTTGCGGACGCGGTGGCGGGGTCGCGTCGACTTGGCGCTCGTGGCGTTGGCGGCGCTGGTCGTCGTCAGCGGCGTCCCGCTCACGTTCTTCGACCCGTTGATGGAGGCCAACGGCTGGAAGTATGTGTCGAAGTACTGGCACGTGTGGCCCAGCGTCGGGTTCGCCGTGCTGGTGTTCGTGCACAGCGTCCAATTGTGGGGACCCGTGCGAGCGCATTGGCGCAAGTATCGTCTGGTGGAGGACCGGGGTTCGACCGCTGAGCCCTCATAGGGGGATCCCGTTGCGCGGTCCGATGTGCCGCAACATCCGCCGCCTGTTCAACCATGAGCCGCCCGCCACCGAGGAGGAAATGAAGGACGCGGCCACGCAGTTCGTCCGCAAGGTCTCGGGGTTCCGCAGCCCGTCGAAGGCGAACGCAGCGGTGTTCGACCGCGCCGTCGACGAGGTAGCGGCGGCCACTATGCGTCTGGTCGAGGGGCTCGTCACGGATGCCCCGCCGCGCGACCGGGCGGCCGATGCCACCAAGGCTCGCGCCGGAACGTCCGCCAGGTACCGGCGCGCTTGACGGGAAGATCAAGGCGACCGGCGCGGTCGCCCCGCCAAGTCTTCCTCTGGCGCCAAACAGTGCGAGGGCCAGGATTCGAACCTGGGAAGCACTAAGCACAGGATCCTAAGTCCTGCCCCGTTAACCGAGCTTGGGTACCCTCGCGCAGCCGCGACGAAGCGGGGCGGCGAGAAAAGCCCTGCGGCTGCCTGCCGTGCAAGCCGTAGGGGACGGCCGGGCCCCGTCAACAGGGGGCCCGGTTGCCCGGGTGGTCGGGATGGGCCTTCCCGCGGTTGTCCTTGACGTGATCGTCCACAACGAGCGCCAACTGGTTCCAACCCGTCGACGACTCGTCAAAGACGTCGTAGACGCCGTCGGCGTCTGCGAGTTCGATCATCACGTCCATGACGTCCGGGTCCGCTTTGCGCAAGGTCCGGCCTGCACCGTAGGGGCTGTCGCAGACGAGGTACAGGTTGAACGATCCGTACCAGTCGACGAGGCGGTCGCCGGGCGTCGGCCCGGAGTCGCCCAGGTCGGCCTGAAGGATGTCGCGGTCACGGCCACCGTAGAGGATGTCGTCGCCGTTGTCCGTCGATTCGTCGTCATCGGTGTCGACGTCGGGCGCGGCGGCGAAGGCGAGGTCCCACCAGGCGGAATCCGTCACAGGCGTCGTCAGTCCTGCTTGCCACGCGGCGCGCTTCACGTCCATGGCGTCGTCGGACACGCCGCCGTAGAGCCGATCGGCGCCCTTGCCGCCCCAGATCGCGTCGTACCCATCGCCGCCCCAGACGACGTCGTCGCCGGCGCCGCCGTTGGCGATGTCCTGCCCGAGGCCCGCGAACACCCAGTCGGAGTCGGCGCCGCCCACAAGGACGTCGTCTCCCGAGTCGGCCAGGTGCGCCAGGTCGACGACGTAGGCGAGCGGGCGCGTGAGCACGTCGACTTCGATGAACGGGTCCTTCGTCTCCACGTGCCGAGGCCCGCCGCGGTCCGCAGAGGCGAAACGCCACACTTCGGCATGGTCGCCCACCAGGACGTTATCGCCGGCGGCCGCCTGGACGAGGTCGGCGCCGGAGCCGCCCCAGACTAGGTCATCCCCGGATCCGGAGGCCAACCGGTTGTTGAAGCCGACCGGCCAGACGTCGCCCGTCGCCGGGTCGGAAGCGTACGGGACGCCGTCCGCGGGACCCGGGGCGACGGGGAGGCTGAACAAGCGTGCCGGCTTGCGCGCGACGCCGTCGTTTAGGTTTGCGACGTCCTCGTCGCCCAAGAGCGTGACGATGCCACCGCCGCAATCTGCCACGCCTCCGTGGTACGCAAGCACGGGCAGGCCGCCTTGGCAGTACTGGACGCGGCCCGCGTCGCCGAAGACGATGTCGTCGCCCGCGCCGGTGGTCACGCCGTCGTTGCCGGGGCCGCCGACGACGACGAAGCCGAGCGTGGACGCCGACCCGTCGACGGTGTCGTTGCCGTCGCCCGCGTTCAAGACGAAGAGCCCGTGCGTCTCGGCGAGGGCAATATCGACGTGGTCGTCGCCGGCGCGCGTGTTCAGCGTCGTGACGGTACGCGCCTCGATGCCGTCGGCTCGGCCTTCCCAGGCGAGGGTCGTGTTGTCGCCGTCAAGACGCGCGCCCAGCACGGAGATCTCGTCGCCTCCGGACCCGGTCCAGACGGTGACGCCGCCGGCGAACGTGCCTTCGGCCTCGTATCGGATTTCGCCCGGCGACAGTCCGGCGACGCGCCCGACGTCCATGACGCCACCCACGTCGGGCGTCGCGCTCGCACGGTCGCTAATCATCAGGAGATTATCCCCGTCTCCACCTTGCACTTCCACGTCGGCGGCCACGTCGTCGAGGACTCCGTCCAGGAAGGCGGGCGTCGGCTCGCCCAACCCAATGTCGGCGAGGCTCGAAACGAAGTAGCGGTCGTCGGCCTCGAGGCCGTGGATCACCGTTTGGGCGGAGGTGCCGCGGACGTTCGCAACGTCGGCGCCCTCAGTCAGGTAGATCTCGAGCCGGTCCACGGCGTTGTGCGTAATCTGGCCAGGCATCGAGAGCTGCGTGACCAGTCCCTGCTCCACGTCGACGCGTTCGCCCGGACTGTTGATCACGGTGCCGCTTACGTCGAGGATGAGGTGTGCCTGGTCATCGACGCCGGGACCGCCTTGGACGTGTAGGGTCTCGTTGACTTGGTCGAGGACGCTCGCGCGGTCCGGATGAGTCGCGCCCAGGGTGAGCATGCTGCCGGCGCGGACGATGTCGACGCCGCCGCCGGTCTCTACCGTCGTCGGGCCGTCGATGCGTTGGACGACGATGTCGTCGTCCTCGTCGCCGGCCTCGACCCAGTTCGCCGTGAGGTTCTCCCCGACAGGCAGGAAATCCTCGAAGATGGGGTACGTGTGCGTGGCTTCCACTGTGAACCCGTCGTCCCCGCGGCCGAGGAGGACGCGGAGCGTGTCCGTGCGGATGTACTCGACGCCGCCGGGGAACTCGCGGTCCGCGGCGTCCTCGACTACGATCGTCGTGCCGGTGGACATCCCGAGGCCGGCCACTTGCGTCTCGTTCATCCGGCCGGTGGCGCCGTCGGTGTCCGCGCGACCATCGACGACGAGGTCGTCGGAGAAGTCGGTCCACGGTTCGTCGGGCGGCGGGGGAGCGTGCGCTCCGACACCGTCCTCGCCCGGCAACACGACCGGGTCGGGAATCGTGATGTCGAAGTTCGGGTCCTCCGCCCCGTCGACCTCGACGGGCCCGTCGATCCGCATCAGGTCGCCCATGTCGCCGATGAGGAAGGTGTCACCCTGGCTCCCGCCGAACAGCCGCGTCGCGAACTCGGAACTCGTCGAACGCACCCAGAAGGCGTCGTTGCCTTGCAAGCCGTGCCCGATCAGCGATTCGATGTTGGTGAACTCCGCGTCAATCGCACACCCCGGGTCGTCCGGGTTCGGAAGACGTTCGACCGGGGACCATTCGGGGACGAGCTCTGGCGCGAACTGGCGGCAGACCCGGATTCCCGCCGCCTCCACGATGACCCCGTCGGACGCCTCCGTGCCAATCACGATCAGCGTGTCGAAGCCCGGGCCGCCGTCAATCGAGACGAGTTCGTTGACCACGTACTCGAACGTGTCGTGGCCGTCGCCGCCGATCGAGTTGAGCGGACTGTCCAGGATGAACGCCCGCAGGACGAAGGTGTCGTCGCCGGCGTCGCCGTTGAGCGTGAGGTGGGCGACGTTGCTGTAGACCTGCAGGAAGTCGTCGCCGTCGCCGCCGTTGAGCGTGGTCTCGTGGCTGACGCCCAATGACATGAAACCGCGCGTGGTCAGACGGGTCCGGACCTCGTCGCCGTCGGCGACGGCCGTCGGCTGCCGGTCGTTCTCGAAGATCTGGCCGACCTGGAAGGCGTCCGTGTCGGGCCCGCCGTCGACGACCAGCGGCGCAGCCACGTCGTCCAGGACAAACTGGTTCGCGCCGCCCAGGCCGTCGAACTGAACCTGTGTGATGGTGTCGTCGTAGTCGACGCGGTCGACGGACTGCGCGGGCGTCAGCAGGGCGACGAAGCCCCGCTCGGCCGGACCGGAATCCGTTTCGCACGACGGGGCCGGCGCGTCGTCGCACCGGGCGCGGAAGAGGACCGTGTCGCCGGCGGCTGTGCCGGTCCCCATCAGCGTGGCGTCCTCGCCGCTGTCCGTGACGAAGATGGTGCGGTCCACGCCGGAGAAGGGGACGTGGACCACGTCGTGGCCGTCGCGGCCGTCGATGCGGAACCCGTCCGGCGCGTAGCGGTTGACCGTGAAGTCGTCGGCGGCGTCGCCACCAAGAATCTCCACAACTTGGTCGACCTGGTATTTCAGGACGCTGGGACCGCTCTTGATGGTGCCGTCGTAGAACGTGGACGTCCCGACGACCGGCGCCGTGGTGCGGAAGTCGAGCGTGGCGGCCAAGCCGGCGTCGAAGACCTCGGCGGTCCCCCATCCATCCTCGGCCACGTACGTGTTCTTGCCTCCGCCTCCGAGCAACAGGTCGTGGCCGGTGCCTGCCCAGAACTCGTTGTCGCCGTCGCCGGCGCGCAGTGTGTCATCGCCGCCCATGCCTTTGAGCACGTTGTCGCCGGCGTCTCCATATATCTCGTCGTCGCCGTCGCCGCCGACCAGCACGTCGTCTCCCGGCCCGCCGCGGAGGATTGTCGGCGCGTCGACGCCCGGATGGATTATGAGTTCGTCGTCGCCGGCGCCAAGATCGGCGTGGATGACGTCGAACCGGCTTGGATCGAAGGTCGTTGTGATCGTGTTCTGCAGCGTCCCGTCGCTCAGCGAATACGTCTTGACGGTGACGTCGATGTTTGCGCCGTTGGGTTCGACTTCGAATTTTTCGACCATGTCCGCGGTCTCGTCGAAGCGCCGGTCGGCATGGATGCCGCCGTTGAGGTTGAGCTGGCGCCCGTCGATGTGGCCTGACTTCTCGATGATAGTGCAGGCGACCTCCTTATCGACGAGGATCCAGGTCTTGTCGAACGATTCGCTGAAGACGGTGACGCCGAGGACCTTGGCCTTTCCGCTGAAGGCGAGATGCGCGTCCAGGCCGATCTTCAGTTTGAACATGCACAGTTCCGACGGCAGCGGGCCGCCGTCGTACGACTCGGAGATGGTCCGGATCTCGTGCAGGTTCAGGCGCCCGTCGTTTCGCGAATGCGCCGGAAGGGCGATCGCGTCGTCGAAAAGGTCCAGTCCCGCCTCCGCGTTGACGGCGCCGGCGCCCTTGAAGCGGACCGATGCGACGTCGCCCAATACGGCGAACCGGCCGTCGACCTTTGCGCGCACGTAGCCCGCGACGCCCGCCTCGATACCGGGCCGGTCGATGAGATAGAAGCCGTCGATGAAGACGCCCGTGCGTAGACCGCTCGAATCGTACCCGAATCCCGTGTTCAGGATGACGCCGAAGAACCCTTCGAGGGCAACCTTGAGTTTGCCGTCGATAATCCCGGTTTCCAGAGAGAACAACGTGGCGCTGAACCCGATCCGGGGGCCAAACTCGAGTTTCTCGGGCGCGAACTCGGCGAAGGTCACGACGCCTCCGTGATCCCCGCCTAGGAGGAGGCCGACGGCGGACGCGGGATCCTCGAGGATCGGGAATCGAAGAAGGGGTGGCGACCCTGCCGGCGCCATGTCGTCGATCAGCTGTTGAACGCCGTCGTAATCGTCTTGCGAGGCGGGCGGCGTGCTCGGGTCGGTCTGGGCGACGCTGGGCAGGACCTCAATCGTGCCAAGTTCCAGTTCGCCGTCCACGTTGGACACGTCAAGCGAGCCGATCTGGATCAGGAAGAGCACGACCTCCCATTCGGATTCGTAGCCAAAAGCGGCCGCGAGGCGGCCGACGATTTCCTCGACGCTCTCATCTACGACCGGAATCTCGGTCTCGAGCGCCTCCCGCAGGAAGTCCTGGGCCAGCGGGTTGAATTGGGCGTTGGCGGGGTCGAACCCGCTGAGTGCCCCGATTACGGGCTCGACGACGCCGGCGACCACCGATCCGACGTCGAGGACGATGGGGTCCACGTCGGTGCCGATGTTGAGCGTCGTCTCCGGGGCGCCGTCGGCGACCGCAACGGTCAGGTCGACGGGGAACCGGAGTTCGAGCAGGTCTTCGGCGTTGAAGGCGACCGGGAGGTATGCCTCCAGTTGCGCGTCGAAGCGCGTGCTGACGATGTCGTCGACGCTGCGTTGGCGGTTCGACAGGTCCCTTAGTTTGATGGGTTCGTGGGCCGACAAGGCAAAGCCGCCCGCGTTGGCGGCGGGTCCGAGCGTGCCGCTGAGGCTGGCGGAACCGCCCGTGACGCTGGCGTCGATCCCGAGGATTGTGGCGGACGGGTTGAGGTTCGTGACGGAGAACGAGCCGAAGAGCTGGAGCACGTCGTCCGTCTCCTCGCCACCGGCCCGGATGTAAAAGCCGTCGGTCCGCGAGAGGCCGAGGACGACGTCGAGGCTGTACCCGACGTTGAGGGTGGGCTCGAACGCCATGTCGAGGTCGAAGACCGGCGCCAAGTCGATTCCTGCGTCGATGAGTGTGCTGTCGGTCGTCTGCTCCGTGAGCGCGATTGCGATCTCAAGGCCGTCGGCGTCCGCGACGGTGCCGCCGGCACCGAGAAGGTCGACGGAGACGCAGTCGCGAGCCACCGGGCACAGGACGTCCATGACGGCGCCCTCTGCGGCGCCGGCGAACGCGTCGGGGTCGTCGTCGGCGTCCTGCCATGCCTGGTCCATCGCGTCGGCCACGGCTTCCAGGTCGCCGCCGACGGCGTTGAGGCTCCGCAGGGCGTCGCCGATCAGCGGCAGGTCCGTGGCGACGATGTCGCTGGTGTCCAGGACGCGTCCGATGAACCGCGAGAGTTCCACGGTCCCGAAGACGAGGGTGTCGATGTCCAGCGAGAGTTGGCTGAGGTCGATGGTGTGCGTGACTTCGAGATTCCCGAGGTCGGACAGGTCACCGTCGACCTCGACGTCACCGCTGGCGGGGCCGGCGGTGACACTGAACCGGGCCGAAACCGCGCCCGAGTACTCGACTTCGAAGAGGCCGGTGGGGTCGTCCTGGAAGGCCGACGTCATCTCGGCGAGCGTCAGGCGCGCGGTCGGGTCGCCGCCGGCCAGCGAGACGACGAGCTGCGCCGGCGCGCCGTCCTCACCGATCTCGACGGTGCCCTCGATTCCGGCCTGGGTCGGTCCGAGGTACACGCTTCCGAATACGTTGGCGTCGACGCGCAGCTCGAAGGTCGGGCCAGCACCGCGAAGGAAGATGCGGTCGGAGACGGTGGCCCCTTCGAAAAGGAGTCCGACGGTCGGCTCGAAGACGATTTCGGCGGTCGCGGACATGCTGGCGCCACCGTCGGCGGGGGCGAAGCCGAGGCCGCCGCCGGAGAAGCTGAACGGGTAGGATCGCGTGATGGATTTGCCTGCATCGAAGGAGAAGGCGATCTCTTCGGCGGTCACGTCGACGGTCACATCGTCCGGCATCCCCACGACAGCAAGGGCCAGCCGGAGCGATTGCGTGAGTTCCGAGACGGTGCGTGGGTCGCGGTCAACGACGCGGTCGGCGAGCTCGGCCCAGTCCGCGACGAAGCCAGCGGCCTCCTGGAACCGGACGTCGACGAACGGGACGCTGAGGGACATGAGCTCGTCGCCGGCCATGGCAGCCATCTGCCGGGCGACGCCCACGACCATTTGACGCGCTTCGGCGGCCGTAACCTCCTTGACATTGAGTGCGTCGCCCAGGTTGTGGCCGACATTGATCTTGTCCGCAACGGGGGTCCAGTCGGGGTCGACCTGGTCATGGAACACGAAGGCGTCGTCGAAGCCGCCGGACAGGGCGGCGAAGGGGCCTTCGACCATGATGGTTCGCGGCGCGTCGAAGACCAGCGGGTTGTCGAGGTCGAAGGCGGCGTTGAAGGTGCCTGTGGGGGCGAGGCTGAGAATGGCTGCGAGGTCGCCGTCGTCCCCGGCCTGGGCCAGGTCGACGAGGGTAAGGTCGCCGTCGCCAGGATCGGTCAGCGTGACGACGACGGACGGGTTGGCCATCACGTGCCCGGAGGCGTCGAAGTCGAGGAACCCGAGTAGGCCCTCGTACTCCAGGTCGATGCCGCTGAGCGACAGGGACGCGGTGGCCGTGGAGCCGGGGACAGCGTAGAAGCGGCTTCCGATGTTGGGGTCGTCGGTCCCGATGCCGAGGTCGCTGTCGCTTGCCAGAAGGATTCCCACGGTCAGGTCGAAGGACGTCGTGGCCTGCCCGACCCAAGTGCCGGCGCGCGGGTCGAGGGACATGCCCTGGAGGTCGTCGCCGAGACCCAGGTCGGCGGTTGGTGCTTGGGCGGTGAAGACGGGGAACGTCCGGTCGACGTGGAGGGTGTACTCGATGGCGTCCGTAGTGATGTCGTACGAGGTGAGGAATCCCGTGCAGGTGTCGGCGCCACCGCATACGCTGGGGAGCTGCTGGGCGCTGACCGCACCGAGCGTCTCGGCGAGGCCCGCGTCGTTGGCGCGTTCGGTGAGACCGAGCGAGTCGGTGAGCAGGACGTTTCGTAGTTGGGTGAGGTCGCCGGCGGTGGCTCCGACGATGGGGAGTTCGGTTCCGAGGATCTCGTGGCCCTGCACCTCACTCATCCAGCCAGCGAGCCATCCGATGCTGCCGGCGACGTCGTCGGTGGAGACGCGTGTGAAGCCTCGCAGGCCGAGGGCGTCGAGTTCGTCGACCGTGATGTCCACGTTCTCGTGGACGTCGCCGGGGCAACCTCCTGCCGGCGGCGTCGAGCCGTCCTCGCACAGGACGAGGGTTCCAAGGTCGGGCCAGGATAGGCCGAGGATGGGGCTGCCGGTGAACGGCGCGAGGGAGGATCCGGTCACCGTGAACTGCGTCACATCGAGGACGGCCGTCCCGGAGATGGTCACGTCGTCAAGCGTGGGGCCGGCGACCGCCAGGGAGGCGTCGAGGTCCGCGTTCGCTTGGGCGGCAACGTCGACGATGCCGAGCCGGCCGGTGGCGGAGAAGGCTCCGTCCGCGTGCAAGCCGACGGTCGGCGTGTCGGCGCCGGTGCCCAAGGTGGCGGTCCCGCCGTCGACATCGTACGTGATCTGCCCGGCGAGGGTGACGTGACCGGCGACGGAGCCGTCGAGGACGACGTCGTACACCGTTTCATCGACTTCGAAGAGTTGCGCGGTGCCGGTCAAGGTGTGGGTACTGGCGGTCTCGGCCGCGTCGAAGGACAGGTGGGCGTCGTAGCCGTCGAAGGTGATGGCGTCGATGCCGGGAAGCCCTTCCAGGTACGCGACGAGTGCGGCTTCCGTGGAGCCCGTCGGGATGGCGCCCAGTCCGTCCAGGACGTCGGGCAGGCCCCGGTCGTTGGTGAACCACTCCTGGGCCAGGGGGAGCGTGATGTCCGCCGGCAGGAGGTCCGTGCCTTGGACGGCGGCGGTCAGTGCGGCCAAATCGTCGGGAGAGAAGGGCGCCGGTTCGGTGAACGCGACGGCGCCTGCCGAGTTGCCGATGGCGTCGTCGGCGGCGCTGAGCACGGCGTCGTGCGGTACCACGGCGGCGGAAAAGGAGACGGTCCAGGTGGTCCGGTCCCCGACCATGGTCACGTCGTCGATGGTCGCGGCGCCGGCGCCGGTGAGTTCGAAGTCATCGGGTGCCAGGGGTTCGTCCGTGATGGGCTCCCCGTCACCGTCGAGGGGGTACACCTCTTCGTTAAAGGCCACGGTGACGGCGCCGTAGCCGTTGGCCGATTCGATGGTTTCGAGGACGGGTTGGCTGGGTGCGCCCAACGCAATCGAGACGAGCACGACGGCTGCCATCAGTATGGCGGCGGCCACAATGCCCACCTTGGCCAATGCGGCCGTGTCGTCGTTCGCTACCCTGCGTCCTCCGGCCCGTCGGTTCGACGTCATGCCCCCCACTACCCTGCCGGGCGCGTGCCGAAGACTCCGTCCCGGGTCCGCCCAGGCACGCTACCCGGGAGACTCGCGTCGGATCGTGCTTCGGTTTCGAATCCCGACGTGGCAGCGGAGTCGGCCGGCTAACATGTACTTTGGGTGTGGGCGTGCGGGGCAGACCACAGCGGTTTCCTGCCGGGGCACGACGGTTGGCGCCTCAATCGTAGGTCCGGGACTCTTGGACGGTGCCGTCCTTGCGGTGGATGACGACCTTGACGGTGCCGGGGCGTTGGCCGAACTGGCGGGCCTTCGCGATTGCTTCCGGTTTGGTCGGGTGGCGGCTGGATGCGCGCGATGCGTTGAGCGCCTTGACTTGCCACTCGCCGTCCTTGGGTAGTACCCGGTACGTCTTCGTTGCTGCCATATCCTGGTTCACTCCTTGATGTCGGTACCAGCGCTCCGAGTCGTAGTAAAGGTTGGCATGTCCGGCGCGGTCATCCCGTCGCCTGGATTTGGTTTTCGGTGGGCGTCCACTCCGTCTGCACGGTGCCGTCGGGTCGGTGGACGATGACGCGGCCGGATGGGTCGGCGGCCACCAGGCGCTCGGCCTTGGCGACCGCCTGGCCTTTGGTCACGTGCACCGACACGGGTCGGCGGGCGCCGTGGCGTTTGACGAGCCAGCCGCCGGTGCCTTGCGGCAGGACGTGGTATGCGAGCCGGTCGGACATCCTGGATCCTCCTCACAGGATGGACGGAGTGGCGGCCAGATAAGGGATTTCGAACAAGCGTGGCATGCGGCCGTCACCCCGGCGCGGTGGCCGGTGCGGCGTCGTAGGCCTCGTGGAGGACCATGCCGTTGAGTCCGTGGACGACCAGGCGGGCGGCGCTCGGGTGGTCGACGACGCGACGTCGTGCGTCGGCGACGGCTTGCGCCCGCGTCATGTGGCGGGAGACCACGGGACCTTCGGGGCCCTCGCGGACGAGCCAGCCGCCGACGCCTTGCGGGAACACGTGGTACTCGATTGTGGGCGTCATAGGTGAATCCGGCGTGAAAGCGCCAAGGCTGGGGATAAAGCGTTTCGAACAACCGTGAACGGAACGCGGCCGTTCAGTTCTTGGCTTTGTGGGTCCGCTTGGACCAGTTGTATTGGCGGCGTTTGGCGGTGGCGCCGAATCCGCAGCTGGCGCACTGCTTCTTCTGCAGATGGTACGCTCGTTTTCCGCAGCGGCGGCACATGATGTGCGTCTTCTTGCCGCCCATCTTGGAGGGGGTGCCCTTCGACATGGATTCTCACTTCCGGCCCTTACGGGGCCACGTAGACCACCGAGTCCCCGCGCAGGATCACGTAAGGGGATTTCCGGACGGACTCGCCGTCGCGGAACTCTTCGGCGTCCTTGATCACGAGGTTGAGGTGCGGATGGTCGTACCCATCGAGGGTCCCGCGCACCTTGCGGCCGCCGCGGACCTCCACGTCTACGCGCGAATTGAGCGCCGCGTGGAGAACGTCAAGCGGCCGGTTTCCCATGGTCTGGGCCGTTCAAGCCGGGGGTTGTATATAAGAGTGCGCGCGTTGGGCAGGACGATGACGACGGGGCGTCTGCGCAACCGGAGCCGCATGCGGCACAAGGAGGTCGCGGCGCTGGTGGAGCGCCTGGCGAAGGCGTGGGCGCCGCCGGAAGGACTGTTCGAGGAGGACGTGATCATGGACGCGGCCGAGTTGGAGGGCCGTCCGGTCTATCTGATGGATCACGAGGCGATCGCCTTTGAACATGAGGGGAAGGCGGCCTTGACGGTACGGGGGCTGTTGCGGTGGGGCGCTGGGCGTGCCAAGGTGACCGTCGACATGGGCGCCGTGCGTCACGTGACCAACGGGGCCGACGTGATGACGCCGGGGATCACCGACGCGGACGTGGACATCGAGCCGGGCGACCTTGTGTGGGTGGCCGACGAGACGCACGGCAAGCCGCTGGGCGTGGGCGAGGCCCTGGTCACGGGGGCGGAGCTGGTCGAATTGGACAAGGGCCGGGGCGTGGCGTCGCTTCATTACCTGGGCGACAAGCTGTGGGACCTGGGCCACGAAGAAGCAAAAGACAACGCTTAAAGGGAGTCGCTCACGTAATACGGGTCAATCGGACGGGATGCACCGATGGGACTTGCGAAACTATTCGGCGGAAAGAGTCGGTCAGAGAATGACTACATCGACCTGGGCGAGTACGTCCAGGAGAACGGCGGCCACACGGAGGCCGCGTCGATGCATATCCGCGTGGCGGAGATCCACCACCTGGAGGACATCAAGGCGTTCCAGGATTACGTGTACAAGGGCAACGCGCTGATCCTGGATTTCAGCGCGATCGCGGAGAACGAGGTCCTGTTGCGTCGGGTCACGAACTCGCTGAAGCAGGTGGCGGAGGACGTCGGCGGCGACATCGCCGGGTTCGGCCGCAGCACGCTGCTGGTCACACCGACGGGCGTGAAGATCGAGCGGAAGAAGCTTCAGGCGAAGTCCGACTAGGCGCCACCGAGTTTTTTACGTCGGCCGCGTTCGGGCGCTCGTATGGGCGTCCGGCGGATGGTGATCGCGCAGCCGTGCCCCGCGTGCGGCGAGCAGCGGCTGTTGTACACGGCGGCGGACCTGGAGGTCCCGTATTTCGGTCAGACGATCGAGACGTTGATCCTCTGCCAGGCGTGCGGGTTCAAGCATGCGGACGTCATCATCGGGAAGACGCGCACGCCGACGCGGTTCACATACCAGGTAGATTCGGCCGACGACATGTCGGTGCGGGTGGTCCGTTCGACCAGTGGGACGATCCGGATCCCGGAGTTGGGCGCGGTGGTGGAGCCGGGGCCGAACTCGGAGGCGTACGTGTCGAACGTGGAAGGCGTGTTGAACCGGTTCGAACGGATCGTCAACCAGTTGGGGCGGGATGCGCAGGACGCAGACCAGAAGCGTCGCGTGGCCGAGCGGCTTGCGCAGATCGCGGATGCCAAGGACGGGCGGTTCCCGTTCACGTTGATCGTGGAGGACCCGTACGGCAACAGCCTGGTGGCGGCCGACGAGGCGATCCAGGAGACGATCCCGGACGAGGAAGCGGAGAAGTTGGCGCGGGGTGAGGTGACGATCGACGTGAGCGAGGAGGACCTGGAAGCGACGTTGGGCGACGCGGCGCCGGCTGACGGGTCAGCGGCGGCGGACGACGAGGACGGCCAGGGCGACGGCGAGAAGTCCGAGTAGGCCGACGGCGAGGCGGGATCCGCCCGCGTCGACGTCGGTGGCTTTGGCGTCCTGCCCCGGCCGGCTGGGTGGCGCTACGGGCACGAGGCTCACGAGGAGGGGGACAGCCGGCAGGCTCGTGCGTCGTTTTTGCGCTTCATGCCGTTTCCGGCGGTGGCACCCTCACAGCGTCGCGCTGGTCAGCACGATCTCGGCCAGGAACGCGCCTTCGAAGTGGACGAAGGCGGCGCCGCCCATGCCGAGGCGCCATTCGCCCGGTACCGCATCCCATTCGCAGATTCCGACGTCGGCGCCCTCGCACTGGGCGAAGGACCCTTCGGCGCCCTCGGGTGGCTCGGTGTTGACCGCCCGTACCTCGTATTGGTTGTTCGCGGCGTCGACCATGACTGCCTCGGAGGTCCCGCTGATGGCGAACGCGAAGACGAAGCCGACGACGCTGGTGGCCGCCTCGGAGACGGTGAACTGGTGGTTGGGGTTGGCGCCGACGCCGCTGGCCGGCGCCCCCGGGTTGGGGAAGAAGAACGACTGTGCGTCCAGGATCCTCGTCCCGGTCGCCTCGTAGTAGGTGCCGGTCCAGTTGGAGCCGGCGCCCATGTTCATCGCGTGGAAGAAGAAGTCCTCCGGATCCTCCGTCTGGTAGTTCCAGAACCAGAAGTGGGCGTAGAAGCCGATCGCCGGCACGTAGTCGTACTCGAGGACGGTGGTGCCGTCGCCGGCGACGCCGACGATCTGGAAGCCGGGGAAGACGTCGCCGAGTGCCGTCTGGATGTGCTTCTCGAAGCTGACCGTGAACGTCAGTTGGATCGGGTCGCCGACGATGCCGATGTTCTCCGGCGGTGTGAAGGATTTCGTCCACGTCTTGTTGGCCGATAGCGGGAACTCGTAGAGGTCCCATTCGAGGCCCAAACCAGTCATCGATAGATCGTCCTTCTGGATGTCGCCGAAGAACGGGATGCCGATGAAGGCGTCCACCTTCGCGAACTCCTCGTCGTCGGTGACCGTATAGTAGGAGTCGCCGGCGTCGTCGAGGACGATCGCGTTGACGTGGAAGTCGAAGCTGTCGGCCCCGTTCGGGACGAACACGTGGTGGCCCATCCAGTCGCCGACCTGCCAGGTGGGGACGTCGACCTCGCTCTCGGCGGTGATCGCCGTCGGATCGTCGACGGCGTCGTCGTCGCCGGACAACGCGTCGTCGAGTGCGTCGCCGGCGTCGCCGGCGCAGCCGGCCAGGGCCGTCGAGACCAGGAGCAATGCCGTCAACAGGGTCCACGTGTTGGGTTCTGAGATTCGAGACATTCGTACCGCCGGGCCCGGACGCTCCGCCCACGACCCATCCCCCGCGCTGCGTTCCGGGTTCTTAAGCCTTCGGGTGGTGGGGTCGGCGCAGACCGGTCACGTGACCTTCAGACGCCCCAGGATCGGCTCGTAGACCAGGCCCTTGTCCATCAAGGCGTTGATCGCCTCTTCGACGGTGTCCTCGTCCAGGTCGTTCTTCTGGCCTTCGCCGACGATGGCGTCCCATTGGGCGCCCTTGTCGGACTCGGCGGCGAAGCCTTGTATGATCTCGAGGACGGCCTCCTCGATCTCCTCGCCGGGCCCTTGGACCTTCGGCGTGGCGACGGCGACCGGGGTCTCCGGGGCCGCCGGCGTGTCGGGGATCATCTCGCCGGATTCGAGGAACTTGAGCGAATCGGCGATCGCGCGGCGGAAGAACTCGACGTCGACGTCGCCTTCGTACTTCTCGCGCGCCAGGGAGACCCCGTCGGCCACCCACGGCGCCACGCCGAGTTCCTCGATGCGCGACGGCGTCGGTTCGTCCACGTTCTCGGCCTGCTTGTACGCCTGGATGCGGTCCCACGTGGCTTTCGCCGCGTCAAACACCCATTGGTTGCGCAGGTCCTCCTCGACCACGGTGATCGATTCGGGGCGGATCGAGACGAAGACGCTGCCCGGCTCCGGCTCGTACGTCCGGCTCTTGCCGACGACCGCGACGTATTGCGGCGGTTCCAGTTCGGAGAGCGTCTGCGACGCCTCCGGCTGGTACTGGCCGCTGTATAGGGTGAACGTGCCGGTCGGGTCGCTGATGCGCGCCTTCCACATCGAACCGTCGGCGCCCGTGTTCTCGACGTCGGTGAGCACACCGACGACGAAGAGGCGGTTCACCTTGGCGCCCAACGGGCTGACGACGTAGGACGGGGCGTACTGGTCTTCGCCTTTGATCTCCACGCGGGCGGCGTTGAACTCGGTGGCGAACAGCCGTTGCGCCGGTTCGCGTTGTTGGGCCATGTCAGGCCACCCCCTCGAGCTCGGCGAGAAGGGCTTCGACGGCGGCGGTCAGGTCCCGTTGGACGGCGGTCAGTTTCTGCGCGATCAGCATCGGTCCGAAGTCGTCGGTCAGCACGTTGCCGCGCACCCGGTACGGCCGGGCGACGAGTTTCGACCGGAGTTCGTTGGCGACGACCTCCGGGTCTCCGCCTTCCTCGGCCAGCTTCTGGCACGCTTCGAGGTCCTTGCCGAGGACCTCTTCGGTGAGTTCGCGGCCGGCGACCAGGTTCAGGGCGCCGGTGCCGTCGTCGAGCACCGCCTTGATCCGCAGGTCGGGGCGGCCGTCGGTCTTGCCGTGTTCGCCGCATTCGCCGTCCTGGAGCGCCCGGTTGCATTCGCCGCAGCGTTCGATGAGGCCGCTGCCGGGCCGGACCTCGAGGACGGTGCCTTCGACGGTCACATCCACTTGGCCGCTTCCGCCGACGAACCGGCCGATCGGGACGGGGCCGGAGGCGTCGATCTCGTCCAGGCTCGGAAAGGAGTCGTCTTCGACCACCTCCACCGACGACCGGTCGTCGAAGGTGAGTTGCGGCGTGCCGCGCCAGCCGCGCACGTAGGCGCCGGTGATCTCGATGAGTTGGCCTTCTTCGAGTCCGAAGTCGTGCCAGGCGCTGAACTGGACTTTTCCGGTGCCGTCGCCGAGGGTGCCGGACCAGACGGTCTTCTGTTCGTCCTTGACGGTGACCTGCTTGGCCGTCACGCTCAGGACACGCGCCTTGATCTGGACGTTGCGCAGGCCGTCTTCAAGGTCGGCGACCTGGAAGGTGCGGACGCCGTCGGCGTCGGCCGGGAGTTCGGTGGCTTCGGTCTTCTCGATGTTGGCCTTGTCGCCCAAGTGGACCTCGGGCTGGTTCCGGTACATCTTGCAGTAGGCGCCGGTGATGCGCAACGTGTCGCCTTTCTCGATTCCTTCCAGGCGGCTCCACGCGGTGAACGAGCGGCTCATCGTCTCGTCGGCCAAGAGGCCGGTCGTGATGGTCTTGGGTTCGCCACGGACGGTGACTTCCCGGTCCTCGATGTGGACGACCTTCACGACGAGGTTGACGAAGGATTCGTCGCCTTCGAGGTCGGCGAGTTTCGTGCGTTCGTCGGAGGCGCCGCCGCCGGGGTTGCCGGCTCCGCCGCCGTAGTGGCGGAGGATCGTGCGTTTGGCCTGGTCGGCGGGTACGCCGTATTCCAGGTACCGGTTGAACTGGGTCTCCAGTTCCTCGGCGGTCACCTCGTCTCCTACCTTCTCTCCAAGCGCCCGGATGAGTTCTTCGATGTGGGGCGCGGTTGTTGTTTGGGGCATCGGTTGCCAGCTCCAAGGACGACTTGGCGTCGACCCTTAAAGCGATGATTGGGGGGGTGGGTGAAATAGCTTCAGTGGTAACCACGTTTGCATGAGTTCCAGGAGAACCGCTGCTTCCGTTGCGGGGGCTAGTCTTCAAGCAGGCCCTTGAGGTTCTCCAGACACCCTTTCGTCTGGTCGACGACCACCTTCTTGACCAACGGGGCGGCCAACATCGCCTTGAACCCCTTGGTCTCCCAGTCGGCGACCGCGGTGACCTTTGTGCGGGCCCCGTCGCCTTCGAGGCGGAAGTGCAGACCGGCCTCTTCGAGCATGTCGAACGGTTCGCCGTCGACCGTGTCGTCCACGTGCCGCCATCCGAACCGGGTCTTCGGCTCGTACTCGTTGATCTCCTGCTCCGAACGGACGTCCTTGCCACGGATGTCCAGGTGCAGTAGCCGCTTGACGCCTTTGGCCGGCCTCTTTGCATCGACCAGCTTCGCCGACATGCAGGACGGGAACCAGTGCGGGATCTTCGTGACGTCCGTCAGAAGCTTCCAGACCTCGTCCAGGTCGGCGTCGATGGTCTCCTCGAAGGTCAGATCGTGTCGGCCCATGGTGTCGATTGTGCAAGGAAGCCGGGGCTTGAAAAGCCTCGCACGGACCTAGTGCCTAAACTTAGGCACTAGGTGGAGTTTCACGCGGTCGTGCGCCGGGGCGGCATGCTTTTCACGGTACCCTGCCATCCGCGGTCGGAGGCGGTACCATGGCCCAGACGACGAGCAACACGTTCGACCTCGTCCTCGGCATTGTGTTGATCATCCTCGGCGTGCTCATGCTCGTCGGCAGCCTCGACATCCCGTTCCTGAAGGAGATCGTCGCGGTCCTCCTGGTCGTGGTCGGGATCGTCATGCTCGTGCAGAAGCAGAGTATGGTCCTTGCCCTCGTCGCGATCGCCGTGGGCGTCCTCATGCTGGTAAGCGGCGAGTTCGGCCAACTGGTCGACACCATCCTCACCATTACGATCGGCGTCGCCCTCGTCGTGGGCGGCGTGCTCAAAGTCCTCGGGAAATGGTGAACACGCATGGCACGAACAATCTCGAATCTGGAACTCTTTCTCGGCATCGGACTGATCATCGTAGGGGTCGTCCTCATCGTCACCCAAGCCAACATCCCGTACGTCATCGAAGGCGTCGGCGTGGCCCTGATCGGTACCGCGACGTACTTCCTCTTCCGCGGCCGGCTCCGGGCGGTCAGCCTTGGCATCATGCTGTTGGGGACGCTGCTGCTTTTGGCGCACGTCTTCGAAGAGTTCAGCGAGGCCGCCAACCAAGTCTTATCGATCGCCATCGGCGTGCTGGTCGGGCTGCTCGGCGTGTTCGTCCTGCTGGGCAAACTGCGGCCCAAGGACAAGTCGAAGAAGCAGGACGTGGCCGACGCCGAATCCGGATAACCTCACAACGGCCGCAGGTGCTCGCAGTCACCCACGTCGATGACGGTCTCCCCGTCGTCGCCGCGTAGCACGATCTCGCCACGCGGACCCAGCCGGACCGCATTGCCCACGACGACGCCGTCGGGCGTCGTGACGCG
>CAZXJU010000013.1:0-19358 GCA_964641035.1 uncultured Halobacteriales archaeon
GCGTGTCGCCGTTGGTGGAGAGCACCTCGAAGACGCCGTCGCCCATCTCCATGATGGTGATGTCGAACGTGCCGCCGCCCAGGTCGTACACGGCGACGATTCCGTCGCTGTCCTCCTTGTCGAGACCGTAGGCGAGGGCGGCCGCGGTCGGCTCGTTGAGGATCCGGCGGACCTTGAAGCCGGCGATCTCGCCGGCGGCCTTCGTGGCGTTGCGTTGGTTGTCGTCGAAGTAGGCCGGGACGGTGATGACGGCCTCCTCGACGGTGTCGCCTAGGTGTTCTTCCGCGTCCTCCTTGATCTTCTGGAGGATGAAGGCACTGATCTGTTCGGGCGAGTAGGTCTTGTCGTCGATGGTGACCTGGTAGTCCGTGCCCATCTTCCGTTTGATGCGTTGGATGGTCCGCTCGGGGTTGGTGACGGCCTGTCGCTTGGCGGCGTCGCCGACGAGCATCTCGCCTTCCTTGGTGATGGCGACGACGCTGGGGAAGTTCTTGCCGCCGTAGACGTTGCCTTCGGCCGACGGGATGATGACCGGCCGGCCGCCTTCGACGACGGCGGCTTCGCTGTTGGTGGTACCGAGGTCGATTCCGATGATTTTGGCCATGATTGTGCGCTCCCTTCGGGAGCCTCACGCTCCCGTTCTCGAAAAGTAAGTTAGCGCTTCTATTTTAGGTTAACCCATTTGGGGTGCTGCGTCTGGAGTTCAGGAATTCCTTCCACCCACCATTCATCGTGTGACCCAGGCCTAGCACCAAGGTTGTCCCTCAAGACAGATGGTCTCGGCAGCCGCATGCTGGATTATGAACACAACTCGTGCGGTCCTGTGGGGCCTCGGAATCGTCCTGATCCTCGTGAGCGCCTACATCTTCTATTTCGAAGCGAACCTTTCGCGCTGGTTCTCGGTGACCATCCTGGCAGCCGGCATGCTCCTGTTCGTCGGTCTCCTCGTGCTGACGTTCGCCGGCGGAGATCACGGCGACACGCAGACCACCACCGTGACGGACCAGGACTCCTCGGGCGAGAAGGACACGAAGACCACCCACGTCAAGCACACCTGAAGGCTCGGTCTGGGAGGGGACCACGGTTCTGCGCGTCCGCTTCGCAGCGGCGCAACGCACGAGAGCGCCAACGCCCAGCCTGGCGAGAGTACCAGAGCTGACCGTGCCCCCGCCACACACCTACCGGCCGACGATACGTTTACCACGTATTGAACAGTGTCCCAGGCCGCTATGGGGCTCCACGAAGCCGCCGTCGACTGGTACGTAGGCCAGCCTGGATGGGTGCAGGACATCGTCGTCGCTGCGTTCGTGGTCGTGGTCGGCGCCATCGTCATCGGGATTCTCCACACGTGGATCGACGTGGCGCTCAAGCGGTCCAGGCGGGTCGAGGAAACGGTCCGTCGGTTCCTCCTGACCATCTTCCAGATCGCCGCCTGGATCTTCGTAGGCGTCGCCGTCCTCTACGTGTTCGGAGTCAGCGCGACCGCATTGGCCGGCCTCCTTGCGGCCGCCGGCTTCATCCTCGGATTCGCGGTCAAAGATTCGCTGGGCAACATCGCCGCCGGCGTCACGCTCCTCCTCTACCGGCCGTTCTATGTCGATGACGTGGTCACCATCGGCGACGCGACGGGCAAGGTGATGGACCTGGGGCTCGCGATGACCACGGTCCGCCTCAAGGACGCCCGGCTTGCCAGCCTCACCAACGGTGAGGTGCTCTCAAGCGTGATCATCAACCACACCCGGGAGCCCACCCGCATGGCGGACGTCGACGTCGGCATCGGCTACGACGATGACATCCAGAAGGCGATCAAGGCGATTCTCGACGCGCTGGAAGCGGATCCCCGTGTGCTGGCCGACCCGAAGCCGGACGTGCGCATCACGGCCTTGGGTGACAACAGCGTCAACCTCAACGTCCGGCCATGGGTGAAGACCGGCGACGTGTTCGTCGCCAAAGCGGATTTCCACCGGGTCGTCAAGCAGGCGCTCGACGACGCGGGTTGCTCGATCCCCTACCCGCAACGGGACGTCCACATGATCCCGGTCAACGGAGAGGGCGACGGCGCGCCGCATCTCGAAGCCACGGGCGCCGCCCGCGAGGACTGACTTCGAGCCGCCGGACGACCGTGCCGGCGCCTCCGACGGCAACGTTTTACTAGACGAACGGCGGCTACCCCGGCGTGCAGCCCGGTGTCGTATTCGTCAGCCTGTTGATGGCGACCATCATGGTGTCCGGATGCCTGGGCGACGGCGGACCGGCGACGGGCACGACGGCCGACGACCCCACCTACGAGGAGCCCAACGAGGCAAGCATCCAGCGCGTCGAATGGGACGGGTACATCCTTCACTGGGCGTTGGACCCGTTTGCCCACATGAAGGATCCCGAAACCATCGTCTATCCGGTACAGCAGGCAGGGTTCCTGGTCGAGATCAAGGAGCCGCCCAAGGCCATCGAGGTGATGGTGGCCTGGGACGATCCGGACGCGGGCTTCCGTCTCCATCCCCATTACACGGCCAAGTACGATCGGGAGCTGGGCGGCGAGACGCTCTACTACGGATACCTTTCGGAGATGTTCCAGGCAAGCCCGGGCTGCGTCCGGATTCCGGACGCGGACATGGCCGCCGGCACGTGGCCGATGATGATCCACCCGGCAAGCGGCACCATGGACGTGGAATACACGATCACGGTCGGGATTGTCGGCGCCGCCGGCGTCGTTCTCGACGACCGACATGGGCACCGCAGCGACGGCCCTGCGCCCGTGGAGGACCACGGAATCGAACCATGCGAGTTCCTAGTCGCTTTCTGAGGAAGCGGACTGAATCCTTCTACGGTCTGGTGCCTACGCCACGTAGTCCTGGCACTCGTAGCACCAGATCCACGAGTTGGAACCGATCGGCATCGACTTGATGCCGGGATGCCCCGCGGCGTCCGCGTGTTTCGTGTTGTGTGCCTGGTGCGACTCGCAACAGCCGACGTGGCCGCAATCGATGCACATGCGCAACGGCCCCGCGGCACCGCACTCTTCGCACTTGGACGCGTTGGGTTCCGGCATCTCTTTGATGCTCAGGTGTTCACAGAATTGTTGGGCTTGTTCCGGTTGTTCCGCCATAGCAAACCCGATTTAGCCCATGCGTCGAATAAATACCTTGAGTGACCGGCCTGTAATGAGCCCGCCAGACGCTTGGCACCGGTGTCTTCGCGGGACCGTGCCCTCAAGTAACCGAACGTTGATGAGAGCCTGACCGCTGAGGAATCAGGATGACGACGACCGGGACCGTCCAACGCGAAGCGTTCGCTGCCCGCCCCCGCGAAGACGTGATTCGCGACCTCGAAGCGAACCGGGAGCGGACGCTGGCCCTCGTGTGTCCGGTACGTGATGACGATCTCGCGGCGCAGCAGGACCCGATCGTGAGTCCGCTGAACTGGGACCTTCCGCACATCGGATACTTCGAACAATTGTGGTTGGTGCACGCGCTCGATGGGGCCGACGCGATGGAGGCCGCGAGGGACCAGGTCTTGGAAGCGATTGACAACGAACGGTACGAACGCAGCGAGAAGGAGCTGCCGGACCGGCATGCCGCCTACGCCTACCTGCGCCGGACCCGGGCGGCAACGCTCGAGCGGATGGCAGGGCTGCGTCCCGACGCCGACGACCCCTTGTTGGCGGGATGGTTTGCGCACGAGATGATCGTCAACCACGAGCGCCAACACCAGGAGAACATGGCAATGGCGCTCCAGTTCATTCCCGAGGGACGCTACCGGCCTCCGCGCCGGGCCGACCCGCCGCCGGCGCGAGAAACACCCTCTGGCATGGTGGTGGTCCCCGACGGAGCCTTCCCCTTGGGCGCCCCGAAGGCGCCTGGGACGTATGACAACGAGTGGCCGCAGCACGAGGTCGACGTTCCCGCGTTCGAAATCGACCGGGCGCCCGTCACGAACGGGGAGTTCCTTGAGTTCATCGACGATGGCAGGTACGGGTCCGAAGAACATTGGCCGGAAGACAGTTGGGACTTTGTCGGCGGCATCGGCGTTCGGCATCCACAGTATTGGAGCCAGAACGACGACGGCGACTGGTTCGTCCGGTTCTTCGACCAGGTACGGCCGTTGCCGATCGACGAGCCGGTCTGGGGAGTCAGCTGGTTCGAGGCGGCCGCGTACGCCGACTGGGCCGGCAAGCGGTTGCCGACCGAGACCGAATGGGAGAAGGCGGCCACGTGGGACCCGGCCACCGCCACCAAGCGAACCTACCCTTGGGGCGAGGCATGGGACCCGTCGCGCGCAAACCTCGACTTCCGGCTCTTCGCGACGACGCCCGTCGGCGCGTACCCAGAGGGTGCGAGTGCCGTCGGATGCCATCAGATGGTCGGCGACCTATGGGAGTGGACGGCGACGGAATTCGACGCCTACCCCGGCTTCGAGGCGTTTCCGTACCAGGAATACTCCGAAGTCTTCTACCAGGAGGGGTACAAGGTGCTGCGCGGCGGGAGCTTCTGTACGCACCCGGACGTCGCGCGAGGGACGTTCCGGAATTGGATGTACCCACATCTGCGGCACGTGTTCGCCGGGTTCCGATGCGCGCGGGACGGCGAGGACGCCGCATGAAACACGTGACGGCGTTCGCCGACGCGGTAGCCCAAGGTCTTGCCGAGCCGCAGAAAGGGTTGCCGCCCCGGTACTTCTACGACGCGCGCGGCTCCGAGCTGTACGAGAAGATCACGCATCTGGACGAATATTACCTGACCCGGAAAGAGTCCGCGATCTTGGCGGACAACGCGGAGGCCATCCTCGACGCGGCCGGACCGTTCGCCCACTTGGTCGAACTGGGAAGCGGCAGCGCCCGCAAGACACGGCATCTGCTTAAAGCGATGGCCCACGACGGATTCGATGCGACGTACCATGCCGTCGATATCTCCGAGACCGCCGTGGACGCGTGCACCGCGGCCTTGCGGGATGAGTACCCCGACCTGCGCGTGGAGGGCCACGTGGGCGAGTACCGTGACGTCCTGTTGGCCTTGGACGATGCGGCCCCCGGGGCCCGCTTCGTGATTCTCCTCGGTTCGTCGATCGGCAACTTCAACGAGCAGGAAGCGAGCACGTTCCTACAAAGCGTCCACGATTTCATGGACGACGACGAACCGTTCTTGATCGGATTGGACTTGGCCAAGGACCATGAAATCCTGGAGCGCGCCTACGACGACGCAGAGGGCGTGACCGCGGAATTCAACCTCAACATCCTTCGGCGGATCAACCGCGAGCTGGGCGGCGACTTCGACCTCGACACCTTCCGGCACGTGGCGTTCTACCACGTCGAGAAGTCCCGGATCGAGATGCATCTGGAGAGCCTTCGCGAGCAGAAGGTGCACGTGGAGGCGCTTGGCGAGACCTACTCATTCGAAAAAGGCGAGACGATCCATACCGAGAACTCGTACAAGTACGACCCGGACAGGGTGCGGCAGATGGCCGCGTCCGCCGGCTTCCGGGTCGATAAGGCGTGGACCGACGAAGACGAGTGGTTCGGTCTCTATTTGTGGCGCCGGGGCGCTTGACCGCCGGCGATCGCTGGCACGACGCGGAGGACTTGGCCGTCTTCGACCGGCGTGTCGACGCCCTCGAGGCTTGCAGCGTCCTCCTGGTCGACGAAGATGCGGACGAACCCCCGGACGTTCCCGTCGGCGTCGAGAAGGTGCTTTCGAAGCTCCGGGTGCTTCTCGCACAACGCCGTCACCGCATCGCCGACGGTCTGGGCGTCCACGTCGACCTTCGCTTCGTCGTCAGTCATTTTCCGTAGCACGCTGGGAAGGTGCATCGTCACCGTCATCGGCTTACTCCTCGACGATCGGGACCTCTTCGAAGGCGTCACCGTCGCGGGCCAGACGCCACGCGCGGATGGGTCCCAAATCGCCGTTGGTCGCGTCATGGACCAAGTAGTATAAGTTCGGCAGGGCCGCGGCAAGGTCGGTCTGGCTGGGGACGGCGGTGCCACGGGGATGCGAATGGTAGATCCCCAGGATGGCTTCGGCGTCGGCCTCCAATCGTTCTTCCAACTCCATGAACTCGAACGCATCGACCAAGTACCGGCTCGTGCGCGGGCCGGGATGCACGTTGCGGGTGGGCACGGCGCGGTCGAACCGGCGGGCGCCTTCGGCACCCACCAAGTAGCCGCAGCCCTCCTCGGGGTATGCAGCCTTCGTCGTCTCCTCGATGACGCGGCGTACGGCAGGCGGAAGGACCACGGCATCCATCGGCGTCACTCCCCCGCGTCCGACGGCGTCTGCGCCGGCGCCTCCTTCTCCTCCACCGGCGGGGACGGAGGGACCGCGACGCGTACCATCGCGGGCCGGAGCACCTTGTCTTCGAGCAGATAGCCGCGCTGGTAGACCTCGAGAATCGTACCGTCGTCGTGCTCGTCGGTCTGCGTCCGGTCGACGGCCATATGGTGTCGATAATTGAACGGCACGCCGTCGGTCTCGATCGGGCGCAGCCCTTCGTCCTTCAGGATCTTCCAGAATTCGGTGACCACGAGCCGTAGGCCTTTGGCATCGGCGCCGGCCTCCACGGCATGCGCGACCGCTTTCTCCAGGTTCTCGGTGGCTTCGGCGACGCGGATGAGCGCCGCGGCCTTGGCGGACTGGACGGCTTCCTGCTGTTCGCGGGTCGCACGTTTGGCGTAGTTCTCGTAGTCGGCGCGGGCGCGCAGGAACTTGTCCTGCAACCCCTTGACCTCGGATTTGAGGCGGTCGCGTTCGGCCTCCAGGCTCTGGATGCGGTCCTTCAACGTCGGCGGCTCTTCGGCCGCCTCGTCGTCATCCGATGCCGGGTCGTCGGCCATCGAATCGCGATGAAAGCGGGTATGTATTTAAGCCTCGGTCCGGGTGGACGGGCTTGTGCAGCTCGGTGCACGCCTGATGGAAGCCGTCCACGAAGGACGTGTCCAAAGTCCCGAGGACGTCGAGACGTTCAAACGGGAATTGGCGCGCGCCGGCGCGCTCGCCCACGTGCCGTCCAACGCCGACCTCTTGGCGGCGGTCTCCGGCGACGACCGGGAGCGTGTGCGGCCGCTGTTGCGGATGAAGCCGACCCGGACGGCGTCCGGCGTCGCGATCGTCGCGGTGCAGACGAGCCCGGAATGGTGTCCCCACGGCACATGCACGTTCTGCCCGGGCGGCCCGCCGACGAACAGCGCGAAATCGTATACGGGCCACGAGCCGGCAGCGCGCCGGGCCGGTCGGCACAATTTCGACCCGTACGACCAGACGGCCGACCGCGTCGCACAGCTACAGGCCACTGGTCACGACACCGACAAGATCGACTTGATTCTGATGGGTGGGACGCTGACGGCGCGGGACCTGGATTACCAGCAATGGTTCGTCAAGCGGTGCTACGACGCGATGAACGACGCGGGGACGCCGCGACGCAACCGGCTGGGCACGCCGGGTGCGCTCACCCTCGACGAGGCCATGCGGGAGAACGAGACGGCCGCAAACCGATGCATCGGCTTGACGGTGGAGACGAAGCCGGACTGGTGCCGCCAGTGGCACGTCGACGTGATCCTCGGGTTCGGCGCTACGCGTGTCGAGTTGGGCGTACAGACGACGTCGGACGCGGTCCTTGCGGCCACCCACCGAGGTCATGACGTCGGGGACTCGGTGGAGGCGACACGGCTTGTCAAGGATGCGGGGTTGAAATTGTGCTATCACATGATGCCGGGGCTGCCCGGAGCGACGCCGGACGGGGACGTGGAATCGTTTCGTCGCGTCATGGAGGACCCGGCGTTCCGGCCGGACATGGTGAAGATCTATCCGACGCTCGTCATCGCAGGGACACGGCTCTACGAGTCGTGGCGGCGGGGCGATTACGAGCCGTACTCGACGGAGACGGCGGCCGACGTCGTTGCCCGGTGCAAGGCGTTGGTGCCGCCGTGGGTGCGGATCCAGCGGGTGGAGCGGGACATCCCGACGCACGAGATCGAGGCGGGTGTGGAAAAGACGAACCTGCGTCAGTTGGCGGTCGGACGGTTGCGCGACGTGTACGGAAAGGAGTGCCGATGCATCCGGTGCCGTGAGGTGGGCCGGCGGCGTGCACCGGACGAGGCGACGGTCGCGCTCCGGACCACGGAGTACGCCGCGTCGGACGGTCAGGAGGCGTTCCTGGCCGCGGAGGACGAGGCGGGGACCCTTGTCGGGTTCGTGCGGGCGCGGCGCGTGGGGGCCCCGCACCGGCCGGAAGTGGCGCCTGGCGACGCGATCGTGCGGGAGCTCAAGGTTTACGGGACGGTCGTGCCGATCGGCCACGCCGGCGCCGCCCGGTGGCAACACCAAGGATGGGGCCGCCGGTTGATGGAAGCCGCCGAGGCCCACGCGGCCGAGGCGTGGGGTGCCGACCGCATGCTCGTGCTTCCAGGCGTCGGCGTACGGGAATACTACCGGAAGCTGGGGTATTCGGACACCGGGCCTTACTTGGAGAAGGCCCTGCCGTGACGGCGGAATCCCGAAGTATTTATTTATAGAAGGACCATTAAACGTTCTATAAATGCCTAACCGCCTCGCGACGTTGGACCGGGTGCGCCAGACCTTGGCGCGCGCAGGATACGCGGTCAGCGAACGTTGCGCGATCCGGCCGGTCAGCTTCGATGTGGTGGCCCGTCGGGACGACCATCTTCTGATCATCAAGGTCCTGACGAACATCGACGCGTTCAACGAGCGTGTGGCGCAGGAGATGCGCACGCTCGCCCGGTTCTTGGAGGGGACGCCCCTTTTGATCGGGGAGCGCAGCGGTTCGGGGCCGTTGGAGCAGGGTGTCGTCTACTTCCACCATGGAGTGCACGCGGTGTCGCTGGAAACGGTGCAGGACCAGCTGCTGCAGGACGCACCCCCCTTCGTGTTCGCGGCGCCCGGTGGCCTGTACGTGAAGATCGAGGGTGACGCGCTCAAGCGGATTCGCGCCGAGCGGGAGCTGACGTTGGGGACGCTGGCGCAGCAGGCGGGCGTCAGCCGCCGGACGATCCAGATGTACGAACAGGGCATGTGGGCGACGCTGGATTCCGCGTTGCGGTTGGAGGAGTTCCTGGATTCGCCGATCGTGGAGCCGATCGACCCGTTGCGGAACCTTGAGATGGATGACGAGGACGGCGCATCCGAGTTCGACCGGAGCCTGTTCGGGCTCTTGGAGCGGCAGATCTTCGAGATGCTGGAAGGTGTCGGGTTCCAGATCGTGCCGACCGGAAAGAGCCCGTTCACGGCGCTCAGCCGACAGGCGCACGACTTGATCTTGACAGGGATCAATGAAGAGGATCGGACCGCCCGGCGCAAGGCGCGCATCATGGCGTCGATCACCCAGGTCACGGAACGGCGCGGCGTCTTCGTGGTCCGCAAGGAGACGCGACGCACCGACTTGGAAGGCACCGCCGTGGTCCACCAGAAGGAGCTCGAAGGGTTGCGGGGTCCTGAAGAGCTGCACGAACTGATCGACGAACGGCGCAAACGGACCGCCGAGTAGCGGGGTCGGCAACCCTCTAATAGCGGGGGCCTTGTAGGCCGGCCGTAGGAGAACGAACCCCGAATGCGGATTGTCCCAGACACGTCGGTCATCGTCGACGGCCGTATCACCCGCCTCGTCGAGGACGGCGAACTGGAAGGCGCCGAGATCCTGGTGCCGGAGGCCGTCGTCGCCGAGTTGGAGGCGCAGGCCAACCGCGGCCGTGAGACCGGGTTGGCGGGCCTCGACGAGTTGGCACGGCTGCAGGATCTGGCGATTACGGGCCACGTCAAGGTCCTCTTCGTGGGCGAGCGGCCGAGCCTGGAGGCGATCGAGTTGGCAGCCTCGGGAGAAATCGACGCCATGATCCGTGACGTGGCGGCCGAACACGAGGGGAAGCTGTTGACGTCGGACCGCGTGTTGGCCGCCGTCTGCGGCGCCACCGGCATCGATTATTCGTACATCCGGCCGGAGACCGGTGACGAGGCGCCGGACATCAAAGAACTGCCGCTCCTCAAGTACTTCGACGACGAGACGATGAGCGTTCACCTGAAGGCTGAGGCGATTCCGCATCGGAAGAAGGGCACGCCCGGCCAGATCCACTACGGCCCCATCGAGGGCGCCCGACGCATGGACCATAAGACGCTCTCGAAGATGAGCAACCAGTTGATCGAAGCGGCTCGGCGTGACGCGGGAAGCTTCGTCGAGATCGAACGGGAAGGCTGCACGGTGCTGCAGTTGGGTCCGATGCGGATCGTCATCACGCGGCCTCCGTTCTCGGATGCGTTGGAGATTACCGCGGTCCGGCCGGTGGCGCGGCTGACCCTGGACGAGTATGACCTGGACGACCGGATCGTCGAACGGTTGACGGACTACAATCGCGGTGTGATGGTCAGCGGGCCGCCGGGTAGTGGAAAATCGACGTTGGCGCAGGCGGTGGCCGACCATCTGCATGGCATGAACCGGGTCATCAAGACGATGGAGTCGCCGCGTGACCTGCAGCTGCATGAGGATATCACGCAGTATGCGCCGTTGGAGAAGGACATGGCGCTCACGGGCGATGTCATTCTGTTGGTCCGGCCGGATTACGTCATCTTCGATGAGGTGCGGCGGACGGAGGATTTCGAAGTGTACGCCGACATGCGGTTGGCTGGCATCGGGTTGATCGGCGTGACGCATGCGAACCGTGCCATCGACGCCGTGCAGCGGTTGATCGGGCGGGTCGAACTGGGCATGATCCCGCAGGTCGTCGACACCGTCGTCCACATCCAGGGCGGCGAGGTGGCGCAGGTGCTGCAGATGAAGTTCGACGTGCGGGTCCCGACGGGGATGACGGAGGCCGACCTGGCGCGGCCGGTGATCCTCGTGTCGGATTTCGAGACGAACAAGGAGCTGTTCGAGATCTACACGTACGGCGAACAGGTCGTCGTGATGCCGATCAGCGGCAAGAAAGGGAAGAAAAAAGGTTCCAACCAGTTGGCGGAGGACCAGTTGTTCCAGATCGCGAAGGGGTGGGTGCAGGGCGACGTCGAGGTCGAGTTGGTCGACGACAACAAGGCGAAGATCTACGTGGAGGAGTCGGAGGTGCCCCGTTTGATCGGCAAGGGGGGCGAGAACATCCGTCGTCTGGAGAAAGAGGTCGGTCTGAGTCTGGACGTCGAGGGCGTCAGCGGCAGTCGGTTCGGCGGCCCGCCCAGCAAAGGCAAGGGTGTGGAGATCACGCCCAACGTGGTGCGGACGAAGAAGGAGGTCATCTTGTACGTGCAGCCGGAGTTCGCGAACTCGGATTGTGTGGTGGCCGTCGACGGGGACGACGTGTTCACCGGGACGGTCAGCCGAAAGGGCGAGATCCGGATCCGGAAGGGGACGAACGTCGGCAAGCGGATCCTTGCGGCGCACGCCAAGGGGCGGTCGTTGCGGGTGCGGCTGTAGACCCGGAGCGCCAATCTTGTTTGACGTGGGGTACAGCTACAACGTGTTTTGCCCGCCTTCTTTGCCTTCCGTGTAAAACCGCGCCATAGCCGTCGGCAGACTTGTTTTACGGCCCCCACCGGCAGCCGATTATCCCCCCACCAAGTATTTCGTAGCGAAATACACGTTAGCCCCGTATTTTCATTAAGCCTTGGCGATAACCGCTAGAATTCGGGGCTGGCTTGGTCGTACATGCGTTTCAGTTCCCGGTCGTCCAGGTGGGTGTAGACCTGGGTCGTGGCGATGGACGCGTGTCCGAGGATCCGTTGGATGAACCGGATGTCGCCGCCGCGCCGGAGCAGCGTGGTAGCCAGGGTGTGACGTAGGACGTGCGGCGTCACCTCCTTGCCAATACCGGCCTGGTCGGCGGCCTTCGAGACGGCACGTTGAATCGTCGCCGGAGACAAATGCGTCCGCCCGCCCTTGCCGGGAAATAGGTAATCATTTCCCGTTTTTGGTCGGTGCGTGATCCACGCTCGAACGGCCTCCATGACTTGCGGCGGCACGATGACGAGGCGGTCCTTGTCCCCTTTTCCGCTTTTGACTCGGATTGTTCGTTCTTCAAAGTCGATGTTTCCCACTTCGAGGTTCACCAGTTCGCTTACCCGGAACCCCCCGTACAACAGGAGGAGGATGGCGGCATAGTCGCGAGAGGTTCCTTCCGCTGCATTCACAAGGCGTTTTGCCTCGGATTCAGTCAGGTATTTCGGCAGACTTTGGCTACGGCGGGGCGGCCGAAGCCCCTCGGCGGTTTCCACCTGAAGGAATCGGTAGAACGCCTGGATCGCTTTGATGGTGGTGTAAAGGGTGTTTTTGCTTAGGTTGCGACGGCTTACCAGGTGCATCTGGTATTGTTTGAGGTCGGCGGCTGTCGCATCGCGAAGCAAGATCTCAGGTTCCTGGCGTTCGTCATCGAGCCATTCACGCAGCTGGTTGACCATCAGTGTGTAATTCTTGACGGTGTGTGGACTCCGTTTCTGGGCCTCGAGGTCGTGGGCAAACGAGACCAGATCGGGGTCGCCACCTACGAGCGCTCGGTTCTTCATGCCGGCGCCCCCGAGGTGGAAAGCCCAAGTATCAAGTACGGCCACGTGGTAGGTCCGCACTTGGTATGGGCGTCATTAGTCCGCGGCGAATTACGGGGCTGAGTTTGGCTTGGGCCGGCCTGGCCATGTTCGTCGGTGGCCTCGTCTTGTGGACGGTTGCCTACTATGTTGAGGACTCCTTCTCCGCGTGGTGGGGCGGCGCGACGCTTTTGGGCGGATTCTTGGTGCTCGCAGCCGGCAGCTTCCTTCTGCGCGGTACGCGCGACGCGAAGGGTAAGCTCGACGCGGTCGACACCGAGTAACCGCGATTGTTCATTTGTGTTCATTAGGGCTGCCGAACTTCCTTGCATGTTGCATAACATAGGTTATGCTGCATACAGGGTGGCTTGGTATATAAAGCAGGTTGATTTGGCCACGCGAACCGGCGCTTCGGGTGGGCCCATAGGAGCAAATCCGCGAGGAAGCCCGTTTTTTACACGAAAAGGCGGGGGGAGACGGGGCACGTTTTGAGCGCGCGGCGCTTGGCGCGATGCTCGACGCTGCGCCGCCCCGCGGTCCGGGCGATCCTCGCGCAACGAGTGGGCGCGACGAAGCCGTCGTTGCTTCCGTGGATCGACCAACGTGGGCCACGGGGGAACCGAAAGGCCACGCTCGAACCGATACCGATGCCCTTCCGGGCTCAGACCTTGCCCTGACGACCCAGAATACCCGTCCCGACGCATGCGCTCCTTGAACCTGGCACGCCACCGTCGTGTGTTCTCCGCCAACCGTGCCTTGACCTCACGTTCGGCGCGCCTTCGACTCCGATAGAGCTGCTGTTGGGCCAGGATTCGCTCCCGGTTCCGATGGTAGTACCGCCGCTTCGCCGCGCGGGCCGCCTCCGATGTCACTACTCGACACTTAGACATCCATGACTGATGCCATTTTGGAGGGGGTCAGTGAAAGTGGCCACGCCGCTGCTCACACCCAGCGCCGAAGGTATCGGTTTAATATGGTAGCAATCAAGCGATTGTTTAGAAAATCAATACATTGTAATGAAGAAAGCACTGGAGTCTGGCTGTTTTGTCATGCAAGCAGGGCGCCGGAATTGTGACGATCGGACATACCATCAGCCGCCAGAAGTGGACAGCCGATAACGCCGTCTAAGTGTCGAGGAGTCGCATCGGCACGGTGGGAGAAGGGCCGTGAACCAGGATTTCTTCTGCGAGGATGTCTAAGTGTCGAGGAGTGGGGTCGGCGCAGCGAGACGAACGGGCCCACGGTGGCATTCTAAGTGTCGAGCAGACGAAGCGGTCCGGCCCTATTGTCGGAGGCACAACAGGTGTCTAAGTGTCGAGCAGTCGGCGGAATCCGGCCTTCGGATCGAGGGCGCGAGGAATGTCTAAGTGTCGAGTAGGCAGCGAAATCCGGCGTTCGGATCGCCGACGCGAGGAATGTCTAAGTGTCGAGTAGTCGCCACAAGGGCCCTCGACCACCCCAGGAGATCGTCGGGTGCGGGGCCGAACGAGGGAATCGTCAAGCGACCCAAGTTCTGTGCGGGAAGGGGTCCGGCCCCGTAGGGCTCGATTGTATTTCTAACTAAAATGGTAGGGGAATGAAGCCCATCGCATTAGCAATGAGGGTCCGATTTCGAAGAGCAAGGGGGAGAGGGGGTTTTGATTACTCCGATTCCCGGCGTCGCATCGCGAGGATGGCGACCAGGCTGACTCCGGCGGCCAGCAGTGGCGCCTCGAAGCCGGGGATGCCGAGCCCGTCGTCGGTCTCGTTGAAGCTGGTAGTGTTGCCCGCGGGTGCCGTCTCGTTGCCTACTGGACCGTCCGCGTCCGGCTCCAGGGTCGGCTCGGGCGGCGTGTACGGTACGATGTCCAACGAGAACGCACCCGTCGCGTTCACGAACGCCGTCGAGATCGTCCAATTGCCTGGCGCCACGTCTTCGAGGACGAAACTATCGTCGACGCTCCCGGTGACGGTGGCGTCCACGAGCGTCGTGTTCGCCGCGTCAATGATGGTGAATTGGACAGAGCCATTGGTCAATTCCGCCGAGTACGTCACTTGGACGTCTCCGGTCACCGTGTGGTTCCAATGGTAGACGTACGTGGCGTTGGTCGGTTCGTCGATGGTCACGTTCGCGGCCAATTCGTCACCCTCGATGGTTTCTTCGACGATGGCGGGGCCCGACGATTGGATCTCGACCTCGGGTGCGTCGGGGATGTTGTCCTGGTTCGTCCAGAAGAGGGCGCCTTCCAATGCCCACGCGGTCGAAATCTCCAACACCGTCAATGTGGCGCCGGGTCCGACGCCCTCGAGGCTGTCGAGGGGGAAGGACGCCGTGATCGTGCCGGCGTCCTGGTCGACGACCCATTCGATGCCGTCCGGCGGCGGCCCTTGGTCGCTTCCGAAGCTGACGGTTCGCACGTCGCCGTCGGCGTTGATGGCCACATGGGCACGGTATTGGTTGCCCTCGGGGTCTTCGAACGCGAAGCGGGGGTTCAACTCGCTGGTCGCGGCTGCCGGTCCGTAATTCATGGTTCCTTGCGTGAACCGGAACACGAACGTGTCGGCGGTGTTCCCGGCCTCGAACGTCCAGATGTCGCACGGCCCGTCCAGGTTGGTGTCCCACCCGGTGGTGCATTGCGCGCCTTCGTCGAACTGGGCGTCCTCGAGCACGTAATGGAACTCGACCTCGTCGGCCGCCGTCTGGGCCGGTACCGACGTCGCCGCCAACGTCCCGATTACGAGCAGGGCGATCGTCGTCCAAGCGATTGTACGGATCATCTGTATTCCCACCTGTCCTGTGTCAAGGTGCTTCGCCGGTGCCACCCCCTCACCGAGGGCATGCGTCGACGGCCGCCAGAACGTGACGTGTCGACGGCGTCGGCACCGACACCGCACCACCATACGACGCCGGGCGGTGTCGACTTATAAGCCTTACGGCCGGCGGGGTCTTGCCGTGCAGGAACGTTGCTGCCATCGAGAGCGTCCCGGTGGAATTCCGGCGCATGGGACGGGCCGACGTTTCCGTGGGTGTCGCATGTGACGCCGACGTGCGCGGTCAGGCGTGGCGGCGTCGGCGCGTCACGACGAGGGCGGCCAGCAGGGCGCCCGCGACGGCAAGAGCCTCGAACCCGGGGATCCCGAGCGCGCTCTCATCGGATTCCTGGCCGGTGGCGTTGCCCGCGGTCTCGTTGCCGTCGGCGTCGCCCATCTCATGACCGGAATGATCCATTGGTGCGGACACGATCAGGGTGAGCGTGAGGCTGACGTTGCCTCCGTTGAGGCCTTCGGCGCGGACGTCCCACGAGTATTCGCCGGGCTGGGTCCCTTCGGGCACGTCGACGGCGGCTTGCACCGTGATCGACTCGTTGGCGGCCAACGTGGCGGACGCGGGGTCGAACGTGAGCGGCAGGTCGTCCGTCGTGTTGCCGACGGTCATGTTGAACGTCGCGTTGTCGGCGCCCTGGTTCGTGATCGTCACCGGGAACGTGGCGGTGCCGTGGCCTTCGATGGTCTGTTCGGCTTCCGCGTCGATCGCCAGCGTCTCGACGGCAGGGGCGGCCGCGGCGTCGCCGCCGGTGATCGTGTAGTCGTCGCCTGTGTTTCCGAGGACCGAGGATTCAAAGTAGCCACCCGGGGCGAAGTCCTGGGCCACCGTCTGGTACGTGATGACGGATGTGCCGGTCAGTTCGGAGCCGACCTCCGCCTCGATGGCGTCGTACGGCAATACGCAGTACACGACGCTGCCGTCGACGGCGCACGAATCAAAGCCCCCGTTGCTGCTGGAGTGGGTGGACGGGCCACCGGACGCGTCGAAGCCGGCGCGGAAACTGCCGGCGGGCGTCGTCATGAAGAAATGGAACGACTCGGTGCCGGCCTGGGTGCTGAAGTCCTGGACGGTGAACCGGGCCACCAGGGTCCCGTCGCCGGGTTCGCCCAAGGCGACCTCGCGGATGTCGAGGATGCCGACGTGGTCCTGTGCGTCCTCGATGATGACTGTGAACTCAAGCTCGGCGTAGGCCGCCGGGTCCGCTTGCGCGGCGACGCCCGGTGCCAACAGGGCGAAAATCGTCACAATCGCTGTCGTACTCGCAATCCACCGTGCGCCAATCATGTCTCGTCGACGAAACGGAGCGGTGTCCGTTTAAGAGCGTTGTGGAGGCTGGGTTGCGGTCACTCGTCCGCGTGGGGCCCCCAGAAGTACTGGGATGCCGCCAACGGCAGGGTCGGCACGCTGTGCACGTACTGCAACTGCTCTTCGCCGCCGGTCTCGGCGCGCACCTTCGAGTAGGCCACGTGGATCGCGCCGTCGGGGCCGATCTCGACCTGCAGGAAGTCCAGCAGGTCCCGGCCGAGTGCCCCGTGGAACACCGGTTCGGGGTCCGCGATCGTCGACTGCCAGCTGGCGTTGGCGTCCTCGTCCGCGTCGAGGGTGGCGGCCACGAACAGGTACCATTTCGTGTCGTCGTCCACCGCGTCGTCGAGGGTGCCGTACCAGGCGACGGCGACCTTCCCGTCGCCGCCGGCGGCCAGCCACGCCATCCGGTGGTGGCCTTCCGGGCTGACCGTGACCGGCTCCTGCCACTCGCCGTCGGGCGCCCGCCGCGTCACGACGACCGCTTCGTTGACCGTCTGTACGACGTAGAGGTTGCCGCCTTCGTCCATGTAGCCGGACGGGAAGCCGCCGATGGGTGCGGTGGTCGTCTCCTGCTCCCATGTGGCGCCGCCGTCGCGCGTCACGTCGGCGCACCGGGTGCCGTCGCCGCAGTTGCCGCCGACGACCCAGAGTTCTCCGTCGTCGATGCCCTTGATGGCCATGCCGAGCCCGTACCCGGTCGAATGGGCGGGCGCGGGGCTCCACGTCTGGCCGCCGTCCGTCGACGTGTACACGTTCGTGTCCCCGCCGGTGTTGTAGACGTAGTAGAGGTCGCCGCTTGCTTCGGCGCGGATCCAGTCGCGGTCGACCAACGGCGGCGCCGGCCACTTCGTGTGGTGGATGTAGTTGCCTTCGTGGTCCCACGCGGTGACCTGGAACGTGGCGGCCAGTTCGATGTCGGCGAAGTAGACGACGCCGTCGGCGTCGACCGCGAAATCGCCCTCGATGCCGAAGGCTTCGCGCACGCCGTTGGGCGTGGTCAGCTCCTGGAAGGTGTACCCGTCGTCCCGGCTCACGTAGACGGGAGGCGCGTTGCCGATGCAGCAGACGCCGCTGATGTAGATCTGGCCCAGCCCGTCGACCTCGACCTGGGGTTCGCCCAGTCCGCAGTCGCCGTCCTCGCCCTCGCCGGCGGGGTTGCAGCTCGTGCCGACGGCGATCCGGTATTGCCGGGAGCCGAGGTCCACCGGTTCGCGGAACGCGAGCCGCGGCCCGTCGGTTGTCGTGTTGAATTGATTCTGTATGGGTTCTAACGCTACCGTGATGTTCCCATCAAGGGTCGCGGTGTCTCCTTGGGTGGGCAGGAAGCCCGGCGCGTCGACGCGCCACGCGGTCGCCTCCGCCGGCACCGGCACCGGCGCCGTACCGTTCTTGGCGGTGCTCATGACCACCAGCGGCTGCGTCCCGTTGACCACGGCGATCTGCGCCAGGAAAATCGGTTGCGCCGACGACGCGTTGACGACCTGGAACGCCACCAGCCGCGGCCCCGTCGGCCCCGCCTCCTCCGAGGTCGGCGCGTCGCTCACACAACCAGCCAACGCCACAGCCGCCACGCTCAACGCCACGAAGAATCCGTTCCACCGCACGAACATCAGACCCACGCAGCCTGCGTCGGGCTACTTAACCGTTCTTGACGCACGGCCACGCGACGGGTCGAGCCCGTCCGGTGGAGCGGCTGCCCGGAGGACCGGGCTTGGGTCGGCGCACCGCCGGCGCCGGGGCGAATCTATTCCTTGATGCGCTCTGTGTACTCCCAGTCGTGGGACACCAGGCGCACCCAAACGTATTCGGACACTCTCTCCTCCCCAGGATGGGTGTGCCGCTTTGTTGGGCGGAACCCAGACATGGGCCCCCACCGTAGATAAGCCTCACGATTTGTTCCTAGAAGGCCCCAAAATGGGCCTCGGCCGCGACCGACAATATTAAAAGCTTGTCGGCAGCCCTTTTGGAGGCTGCAGCACCATACGAGTACTTCGTCCGCAAGGTGTCCAGGATGACTGCAAAAACGGCCAAGATATTGGTGACGATCGACGAGGACGCACGCAAGGACGCCATGCCACGCGTCCGCGATCTCCTCAAGCAAGCCGGCGCCGAGAACGTCATGATCCTCAAGGACCGCCCGTCCGGGATCATCGAGGCGTGGGTGCCCGGCGACCCCCGCCCGATCGTCCAACGCCTCAACGACCTGTACGAACAGGACCCGGCCCGGTTCCACGGCACCCACCGGTGGATGCCCGTCGAATCCTGGGCGCGCGCCGACCCGCGCGACCTCGAGGCCTACGCCGAACTCTTCCGGCGGACCCTCAAGGACGACGAGTCCTGGAAGGTGGAGGTCCGCAAACACGACGCGGACGTCTCCAGCCACGAATTGATCGAGAACATCACGAAACTCATCGACCAGCCGAACGTGAACCTGGAAGACCCCGACCGCACCCTCTTCGTCAACGTCCTGGGCAACCGGCTCGGCTTCGCCGACATCCAGCCGGACGAACTCTTCGAAGCCCACCCGCGCCCCGACAAGCCGTCGCACCGACCCTAAACCGGGCCCTACTCGTCGTCACCCTGCGTCTGCTTGACGTAGGCGGCCGCGTCCAACAACGCGTCGACCTCCGACGCGTCGGCCATCTCGACCTTGATCATCCACCCTTCGCCGTACGGGTCGTCGTTGATCCGCTCCGGCTCGTCCTCCAGGACCGTGTTGACCTCGACGACCTTCCCGG
>CAZXJU010000014.1:0-19209 GCA_964641035.1 uncultured Halobacteriales archaeon
GATTCTCCTCGGCTCGAACGCCGATTCCAGATGGCAGCACACGGCAGCCAAGATGGCGCAGCCGCTCGGCCCAGCGGAGCTGCGGTACGCACGGCAGCACCTTGCCCGACTGCGCCGATTCGGTTCCCGGTCCGCGGTACGAGGTGAACGTGGCAGTCCGGCCGTTCGGACGCCTCGCTGGTGGAATCAGGTACATGAACGCGCCGCAGAGGAATTGGTGAAGGATGTTTACGCAATCTGACAAGGCCCAAGAGACGTGGTTTCCCATCATCTTGGAAGCCTACGACCGCCTAGACGCTCTCTTCGAGACCCTGACCCGTGGCTGCAAGGTCACGATTCGAGAACAATGGCACACGGACAAGGCATTCGAGCCGCGGGACGTGATCCTGATGGAGAAGAGGACGTCGACGAATTTCATCGCGCGGTACCGGAAGGCGATTTACAAGGTTGAACGGACGAGCGCGGGAACAATCGTCGCCTCGGTTCGTGCGCGTTCCGAAGGCGCCGCGCGCGAGACGGTAGGGTTCCTCCAGGCGTCGATGCCACCGACGGAACCAGCCGACGACGCGGTGCAAGTCGAATTCGTCCGTCTAAAATCGTCCGGCCTGGTGGAACGACAGGTTCGTTCCCTGCCAGTGCCGACGTACCGTGACGTCCGCGACAATTATTCGCGGTCGACCCGTGAGGCCCTTGACAAGCTGCTGGCGCAAAGGCTCTACGACGGGATGAGTGGGCGAATCCTATTGTGGCATGGGCCGCCGGGTACGGGCAAGACGTACATGCTCCGGGCGCTGGCCCGGGAATGGAAGAAGAAGGCACGAATCGTGTACGTAATCGATCCGGAGAATTTCTTCAGCGGGACAACCGATTACATCATGTCGGTGCTGCTCGACGGCCGCGACGACTCCGAGGATGAACCTCCCTGGACAATCGTCGTGCTCGAGGATACGGGCGAGTTTTTCTCGCCGGCGAATTCGACGCGCCTGGAGCAGGGTCTGAGCCGGCTTTTGAATTTTAGCGACGGCGTACTCGGCCAAGGGCTGCGGTGTCTTTTCCTCCTGACAACGAATGAGCGAATCTACCAGTTGCACCCTGCGTTGACCCGGCCGGGCCGGTGCTTGGCGAACATACATTTTACGACGTTGACAAGCCGCGACGTGAAACGATGGTTCGCGCGCCGTGGCATCAAGAGCGGGCCGAAAGGAGAACGCTCGCTGGCGGAGATGTATGCATTCGCCGAGGACCATGCCCCCATCGAGGGCGAGCGAATCCATGCCGGGGGCGTCGAGGTCCAATAGTACGGTGAAGCCGCACCCGGACGCCCGAGGACTGAACCTACGCGCGATTCCGGCCGTGCCCGTCCGCTTGGGCCCTCATCCTCAGGATGGCGGCGGCAGGCAGTCGGCCGTACGTGGTGCAGAGGGCGCCCACGGCCGACGATCCGACCCTGCCTTGGAGGAGCGGCCTCGGCAACTTCAAATAGGCTCCGAGATGTGGAATCGGTACCGTGGTCGAATCCTGGCGGGTCGAGGACTCCATCGACTTGTACGGCATCTCCCGATGGGGCCGCGACTATTTCACGGCCAACCGCCAAGGACACCTTGCCGTCCGGCCGACGACCACGGCCGCCGGGTACGCCGACATCTACGAGATTGTCCAGGAGCTGAAGCGCCGCGGCGTCGGGACGCCGGTCCTCCTGCGGTTCCCGCAACTGATCCGCGACCGCGTCAACGGACTCTACCAGGCGTTCGACAAGGCCCGCAAGGCGTACGGCTACACCGGCCGGTTCCGCGCGGTCTTCCCGATGAAGGTCAACCAGGAGAAGGAGGTCGTCGAAGAGGTCCTGGCGATGGGCAAGAAGCACGACTACGGGATGGAGGTCGGCTCGAAGCCCGAGTTGTTGGCGGCCATCGCCCTCAAGGAGAACCCGAAGAGCCTGTTGGTCTGCAACGGCTTCAAGGACTACGATTTCATCCGGTTGGCGTGCTACGCGTCGCTGTTCCGCAAGAACGTCGTCCTCGTGATCGACCGGTTGGAAGAGGTCGACATGGTGATCGACGCGGTGCGCGAGACGGGCGCCAAGCCGATGCTCGGCATCCGCGCGAAGCTGCATTCACGCGGCGGCGGCAAATGGGTGGAGTCCGGCGGCGAACGCAGCAAGTTCGGCCTGGGTGTGCCCGCGATCCTCGACGCCGTCGAGCGTCTGCGTGAGGCGAAACTGCTCCACCTGGTCAAGATGCTGCACTACCACGTCGGCAGCCAGATCACCGACGTGAAGAAGGTCCACGTGGCGTTGCGCGAGGCGGCGCGCATCTACGCGGACCTGGTGCAACGGAAGGTCCCGTTGAAGCTGATCGACTGCGGCGGCGGACTCGGCCTCGACTACGACGGCAGCCAGTCCACCACCCCGATGAGCGTCAACTACGACGCGGCCGAATACATCAACACGATCGTCTACACCCTCAAATCGATCTGCGACGACGCGGACGTGCCGTACCCGGACGTCGTCACGGAATCCGGCCGGGGCGTCGCCGGCTACCACGCCATGCTCGTGGCGGAGATCCTGCCGAAGCAGACCCGGGTGATCCGCGCCGAGGACATCGACGTCGGCGACGACGACCCGTTGGCCGTCCACGAACTCAACGAAGGCCTCCGGGACCTGACCGCGAAGAACTTCATCGAGATCTACCACGACGCGCTGACGCACCGGGAGGACGTGATGAGCCTCTTCAACCTGGGCCAGGTCAACATGGAGCAGCGGGCCCGAGCGGAGGTCCTGTTCTTGGAGATCTGCCGGCGGGTGCTCAAACACCTGCGTCGCCAGGAGGATTATCGGGAGGAGTATGAGGAGGAGTTGGGCAGCCTCAAGAAGCTGCTGGCGCACAAGTACGTCGCCAACTATTCGATGTTCCAGTCGACGCCGGACGTGTGGGGCGTCAAACAACTGTTCCCGATCACGCCGGTCCACCGCCTGGACGAGGACCCGGCGGAGACCGCCAGCCTGTGCGACCTGACGTGCGACTCCGACGGCGAGGTCAAACGCTTCATCGACGCCCGCGACACGAAAGAGGTGCTCGAACTGCACCACCCGAACGGCGAGCCGTACTACCTCGGGATCACGATGCTCGGCGCGTACCAGGACGTGTTGGGCAACTTCCACAACATGCTGGGGCCCGTCAACGAGGCGTTCGTGGAACTCGGACGCGACGGCTCGTGGGAGATCCGGAAGCTCGTGCCGGGCGCCACCGCCGGCGAGATGCTCACCCACATGAACTACGACAAGAAACGGTTGCTCGGACGGGTGCAGGACCTGGCGGCCCGAGGCCGCGACGGGGCCACGCAGGAGCAGGCCGACGCCTTCGTCGCCCGGTTCGAACGGGCGATGCACGGCTACACGTACCTCAAGAACGGCATCGGATCCTCCGAAGAGGCGGAGACCGGCAACGGCCAACGGACCGTGCGGGCGCAGCGGACGTCGTAAACGGCGCCTCGCAAACGTTTAAGCGAACCGCCCGGATGGGCCGGCCGCCGCGTTCTGGAGGCTCGTGAATGGTCGCACGCAAGGATATATTGTCCACCCCGGTCGAACAGATCGACCTGTCGAAGGTCAAGACGGTGACCGACCTCGTGGAGGCCTACAAGGGCGCCTCGATCCAGGCGCGGGCGATAGGCCGCTGCGCCAGTGTCTACGAGAACATGCTGACCGACCCGGTGCGGCCCACCGTCATCCTCGGCCTGTCCGGCGCCTTGATCGCCGGCGGCCTGCGCCTGGTGCTGCGTGACATGGTCAAGCACCGGATCGTCGACTGCATCGTCTCCACGGGCGCCGTCCTGTACCAGGACTTCTACCAGGCGATGGGGTACGAGCACTACAAGGGCGACCCCGGCGTCGACAACCTGGAGTTGCGCGAACACTTCATCGACCGGATCTACGACACGTACGTCGACGAGCAGAAGTTCCGCGAGGTCGACCATTACATCGGGAAGCTGGTCGAGGAGTTGGAGCCGCGGCCGCACTCGACGCGCGAGCTGCTGGCGAAGCTGGGGGAGCTGGCGCACCGCAAGGGCGACCGGGGAATCCTTGCCACGGCGTGGGCGGAAGGCGTGCCGTGCTTCGTGCCGGCGCTCAACGATTCGTCGATCGGGATCGGGCTCACGGAGCATTACGCGGAGCACCGCGGCAAAGAGCGGTTTAGCCTGGATCCGATCCGCGACAATTACGAGCTGACGCAGATCAAGGGGTTGTCGGAGAAGACGGGCGTCATCTACGTCGGCGGCGGCACCCCGAAGAACTACATCAACGACGTCGAGGTCATCGCCGAGGTCCTCGGGTACGACGTGGCCGGCCACGAATACGCCTTTCAAATCACGGCCGACGCGCCGCACTGGGGCGGCCTGTCCGGCTCGACGTTGGAGGAGGCGCAGTCGTGGGGCAAGATCCACAAGGAGGCGACCAAGGCGACGGTGTACTCCGAGGCCACGATTGCGTTGCCGTTGCTGGTCGGCCACGTGCTGCAAAAGGGCGTGCACAAGGGCCGCAAGACCGTCGAGTTCGAGTGGGACGACGACAAGCTGGCCGACGTGCGGGTCGTGGCCCGCCGGTCTGGCGGCAAGGCGAAGAAGGAGACCGCGACCGCCCGGTGACGAAGGCGGCCATGGCGTCACGTTTATGAACGCGTCGACACTGAATCCGTTCCAGTCGGAGGGGAGCCGGTGGAGTCGGTATATGTCCTTGTGCGCGTCAAGCCGACCTATGAACAGGATGTCGGCGAGACGATCCGCGGTCTGGACGCCTGCGAGGAGATCCATCCGTTGTTCGGCGAGTATGATTACATCGTGAAGCTCGAGGGCAAGGACCACCAGGAGCTGACCCGGGTCATCCTGGAGCAGATCCGGGGATTGGAAGGGGTCGCGGCGACCAAGACGCTTGTCAAGACTTCCTTCTGATTCCGGCGCGAAACAGACAAGCTTAATGCGGTCTGGAGGTTAGCGCGGCTCGTTGACGAGCCACGGTGTCGGCAACCAGACCGCGCCCACGAGCGCGCCCCGCCAGCCACCCGGCTGGCTGCCGGAATGGCTGGACTGGTTCTGGCGGATTGGCGACACGGTCGTGGAGACGTTGGGAGGAAGCTTCACCGCCCAAGGCGTCCAGAACACGCTCGTTTTCTTTTTCATCCTTGCCCTGGCGTACTTGCTCGGCAAGGGGGCGGTCTGGACGCTTCGGCGCAGCGTGCTGACGCCGCGGCGGATGGACCCGGCGATCGCACGGCTGACGGGCCACTTCGTGGTCTTCCTGTTCTTCGTCCTGGGCTTCAGTCTCGGGTTGACGCTCTTCGGCACGTCGATCGCCGCGTTCGCCACCGGCCTGGGGCTCCTGTCGTTGGCGTTGGGTTTCGGCATGCAGAACAGCGTGGCGAACATCGTCGGGGGCGTGAGCCTTGCCATCGACAAACCGTTCCGCATCGGCGACCGGATCCAGGTCGGCGAATACTGGGGCACGGTCCTCAACATCGGGCTCCGGTCCACGCGTATCGAGACGCCGCGCAAGGAGAACGTGATCATCCCGAACAAGATCATGGAAGAGCGGGAGATCTGGAACTATACGATGGGTACCCCGCAGTACCGGCTCGACATCGACGTCGGCATCAGTTACGATTCGGACTGGCGGCTGGCGGAGCGGATCCTTTTGGAGGTGTCGGACAACCACCCGAACATCCTGCACTTCCCGCCGGCGCGCGTCGTGATGCGCAAGTTCGGCGACTTCCAGGTCCAGCTGCAGTTGCGGTGCTGGATCGCGGACGTGCAGTTGCGCGCGGACACAATCTCCGACATCCTCAAGTCGACCAAGGACCGGTTCGACAAGGAGGGCGTCGAGATCCCGTTCCCGTACCGGACGCTCGTCTACAAGAAGGACCTGCATCCGCCGGCGCAACCGCAGTTGGAGGAGTTCAAGCCGTTCAAACGGGAGGTGGAGGGCTTGAAGGTCCTGGTGGCGGTGGCGGGTCCGCAGCCGGTGCGCGAACGCGCGGCCTTCGTCGGCAGCATCGGCAAGGCGTTGGGCGCCGGCATCGTCGGCCTGTACATCCAGCGTGGCGGCGGCGACTTGGCACAAGGGGAGCAGGCGTTGCGGATCCTGGCGAACACGCTACGTGACCAACGCATCTGGTTCAAGCCGGTGGTCCGGTCGGGTGACATCGTCGGGACGATCCGGGACGTGGCGCGCGAGGAGGACGCGGACCTGATCCTGGTGGGTGCCGGGCGTGGCGGCGTCAGCAGCCTGTGGCGGCGGCAGCCGGAGATCGGGTCCCGGTTGCGGCAGGAGTTGAGCCGGCCGGTGTTCACCGTGCCGAAGGACCTGAAGCTGACGCCGCAGCTTGTGTCGTGGCTTCGGGAGCAGATGCGGCGGTCGAAGGAGGCGCGGCGTGGCGGCACGACCGACGAGGGAGAGGCGGACGAGTTGCCTCCGGCCGCCGAACGGGACCCGACCGGCAAGCACGTGCCGGGACCGGCGGACGAGGAGGACGCGCCGGCGGACGAGGACGTAGACAAGACGTAACCGAGACTCTTTACCGGCGCCGGCGGATGCTGGGTGACATGTTGCAGGACGAGTTCGCGCCGGATGACGACACGATCCGGACGCTGTTGGAAGGTACGAAGACGATCGCGGTGGTCGGCCTGTCGGACAACCCGTCGCGTCCGAGCCACGGGGTCGGCAAGTACCTACACGAGCAGGGGTACGACGTGATCCCCGTCAACCCGAACCTGGAGGAGTTGTGGGGGTTGACGGCGTATCCTGATCTCACGTCGGTCAAGGAGGCGGGCCACGAGATCGACATGGTCGACGTGTTCCGTCGGTCGGATGCGGTGCCGCCGATCGTCGACGAGGCGATCGACGTGGGCGCCAAGGCCGTCTGGCTGCAGGAGGGCGTCATCCATGAGGAGGCGGCCCAGAAGGCGAAGGACGCGGGCTTGACCGTGGTCATGGACCGGTGCGCGTTCAAGGAGCACCGGCGGCTGGGGGTATCGAACTAGCCGGTCACAGCGTGAGGTCGGGCGGCCGGATCGGTGCGTCGGTCGGCAGGATGAGTTCGCATTCGTCGGAATCGATGCGCACATCGTGCTCGCCGCGTACCAGGAGGACGTTTCCGTCGTCGAGTTCGTGTTCGGACGCGTCGTCGTCGCGGCGCAGGCGGGCCTCCAGCTCGAGAAGCGGCCGCAGGAGGAAGGCGTCGAGTTCGAACGGGTGGTCCTTGGGCATGGGAGACTCCTGGCGCCCGGGTTGGGGCACGCCACAGTGGGCGGGCGGGGTAGTTAACGGTTTTCCCGGATGAGGCGGCGGACCGTCCAGGCGCGCGTGATGACGGTGAGGTTGACGGCGACGGCGTAGACGACGAGCGTCCAGAACAAGACGTCCCACGCGTAGCCGGCGGCGTCAGCGACCCATTGGCCGGCGAGGCCGAGAGCGAGCAGGAGGATGCGTTCGGGCCGCTCCAGGAGTTGACGCCACGCGTCGGACGGCAAGTCGGCCCGCTCCTGGTGGGCGCGGGCGCGCGCGTAGCTGATGCCGAACGTGCCGACGATTCCGAGGCCGACCGCGAGCCATGCCATGCGCGTGTCGAGCGCGAATCCGATGCCGAAGAGGAAGATGGCGTCGACGTACCGGTCGACGAGGCTGTCGAGGAAGCCGCCGAAGGCGGTGGTGCGGTCGTGGGCGCGGGCGACGGCGCCGTCGATGAAGTCGCTGGCGCCGGTCAGTGCCCCGGCGAGCAGGGCCCAGCCGTAGGCGTGTTCGTAGAGGAGCCAGGCGGTGGCGACGGCCGGCACGACGGTGAAGAGGGTGACGGCGTTTGGCGGTATGCGCAGCCAGATGAACGGGGCCGCGACGGCGTCGGTGAACCGTCGGGTCTTGCCGCGTTCGACGCCGAGGACCATGGGTTCGTCACCGTAGGTCGTGGAGCCATTGGGCGATCAGGCGTACGGCGACGCCGGTGGGGCCCTTGGGCAGGTAGTCCTTCTTGAGGTTGCTGCCGGACTTGTCGGTCCAGCAGGTGCCGGCGATGTCGAAGTGGGCCCATTTTACGCGTTTGCTCTTGTCGACGAAGTGTTTGAGGAAGGCGGCGGCTGCGATGGCGCCGGCGCCGCCGGCGCCGACGTTCTTGATGTCGGCCACGTCGCTCTCGATGTGTTTCATGTAGTCCTTGTTGAGCGGCATCGGCCAGAGTTCGTCGCCGGTGCGGGCGCCGGTCTTGCGCAACGCGTCGACGAGGTTGTCGTCGTTTCCGAAGACGCCGGTCATGAGGCCTCCGAGGGCGACGCTGATGGCGCCGGTGAGCGTGGCGACGTCGACCATGAGGTCCGGGTCGAACTTGTCGAGGGCGTACCCGATCGCGTCGCCCATGACGAGGCGGCCTTCGGCGTCCGTGTTGCCGACCTCGACGGTGGTGCCGTCGTACGCGGTCAGGATGTCGCCGGGGCGGATGGCGGTGCCGGAGGGCATGTTCTCCGCCAGCGCCATCAGGGCGACGACGCGGTGTTTGACTTTGAGGCGGGCGGCGGCGAGGACGGCGCCGAGGACGGTGGCGCTGCCGGCCATGTCGTACTTCATCTGGCCGATGGAGGAGCCGGTCTTGATGTTGATGCCGCCGGAGTCGAAGGTGATCCCCTTGCCGATGAGGGCGACGGTCTTGTGGGGTTTTTCGGGTTTGTAGTCGAGGATGACGAGGCGGGGTTCGCGGCCTTTGCCGGCGCCGCTTCCGACGCCTAGGAGGAGGCCGGTGCCGAGTTTCTTGAGGTCGGCGGGGGTGAGGACGGTCGCCTTGATGCCGAGCTTCTCGGCTTCCTTCTTGGCGGTCTTGGCCATCTCGGCCGGCGGCTTGGCGATCGACGGCCGGACGATGAGGGTGCGGGTGAGGTTCGTGGATTCGGCGAGCAGGGTGCCGCGTTCGATGCCGCGGTGGACCTTGGGGAGTTTCTTCTGGTCGTGTTCGACGACGACGCACTGCCCGAGTGCCTTGTCGGGTTCGTCGTCGTCCTTGTCTTGGGCGTGTTTGGTCTTGTACTCGTCGTACTTGTAGAGGCCGAGGAGGACGCCTTCGGTGAGCGCTTGGGCGGCGTCCTGGGCGTCCAGGTCGCCGACGCCGGCGCCGTGCAATAGGGTACCGATGCGTTTCCATCCCTTGTCGCGCGCGACGATGGCCGCCTTGGCGGCGACGCGGCGTACGGTGTCGAGTTCGAAGTCCTCCGGTTTTCCAAGGCCGACGAGGAGTACGCGGGGCGCGGCGACCGCGTCGTCGGTCATGAGGACGCTGACCTGGCCTTCCTTGCCGTTGAAGTCGCCCAGGTCGATGAGGTTACGGATGCGGCCGCCGAGCGCCTTGTCGACGGCGCCCGTGCCGCCGGCGGGTTGCTTGACGCCCTGGAACAGGTTCACGACGATCGCGTCGGCTTCGAACGTGGTGAGGTCGCCGTGTTGCGCTTCGACGCGGGTCATCGTCGGGCCAAACACCGGCCGCGCTTAAGCGTTGCCCGGGGGCTGCGCGGTGACGGGCCGCAACGGAAAGGGTTTAACGCCGGGGGAGGGATTCGAACCCTCGACCTCTGTGACGAGTCCCGGCTTTTCAAGCCGGCGCGTTGGCCAGGCTCTGTCACCCCGGCGGGGCACGCGGGATTCGTTCCCGCGGCCAAGATTCTCTGAGCGGTAGCCACCTCAAGCCGTTTTTGAGGGGGTCAGTGAAACTGGGTTTTATATGACGAAAGCCGATACCCATTGGCGCGATGGCCAAGCTCTGCCACCCTCGGGTGGCCGGGGCCTAGACGGTCTCCGCCTGGGCCCCGTCTGTTCTCTTTCCCACGTTGCGTTTTTTCGTTAGGCTGGCGTCGTGCGCCTGGTGGGTTACCCGGAGGCCGTCGCGTTTCCGTCGGCCGGGGTCTCCCCTGGCGGTGGCGCCACGATCGGTGCCAGGGTCGCCTGGATGATCGTGAGCGTGGTCATTTCGGGGGCGGTCGCGCCTTGGTTGGGCGCGTATTCGGCGGCCACCTCGGCCGTCGTCCCGTTGCCGGCGGCCGATGCGGCCAGCGTCTGGCTTTGGCCGGCGAAGAGGAAGCCGCCGCCAGCGGAGTCGGCGGCGCAGCCGGCTCCGATGTCGAGGCTTTGCTGGCGGCCGCCGTCGAACCCGTTGCCGTCGATCTGGTGGGCGGCCCAGGCGATCCACGGCCGGTCGGCATCGCCGACGGTGTCGGTCATCTGCCGGCCGCCCTGTTCGGTGCGCACGTCGACGGAGACGGAGTCGTCCGGGGTTTGGGTGCGGGGCCGGAAGTGGTCGTCGGCGCCGAAAGTGATCGTGATGGTCGCGGGTTGGTCGGCGACGACGATCGCGTGGTACCAGCCTCGGTCGTACGGGTCGGTGAGGTTGCCGACATCGTCGTCGTCATCGCCGTGTTGGGGTCGGAAGTAGTGGTGGGTGGCCTCCGGCGGTGCGGCGCACGAGGTGGCGGCCTCTAGTTCGGTGCGGGGCACGAAGGCGACCAAGAGGGGGCTGTTGTCCTTCTCGATGAGCATCTCTTCAACGGGTAGCATCAGGTGGATCAGCGTGGTGGCGACTTCGGGGGCGTCCGCGGTGGCGTTGTCGAACTCCCATTCGAGCGTGGCCCGGCCCGCGATGCGTACGTGTTCGGTCGCGTTGAGCCGCTCGTCGAGCGTCAGGGGGCGTGCGTGGGCGGCGTCGGTGGGGCTCGGGTCGTCGAATCCGGTCTCGGGTCCGCCGGTGCAGGCGCTGAGGACGACTGTCAGCAGGAGCACCGCGACCGCCCGGCTGTCCATGCTACCGAGCCACATGGGGCCCGCTTCATAGGCGTTGCGGCATACTGGTGTCGGTCTACCAGGAGAGGTCTTCGCCGGTCAGCCGGTTGTAGGCTTCGAGGTAGCGTTTGGTGGTGCCGTCGACGACCTTGGCGGGAAGCTCGGGGCCGGGCGGCGTCTTGTCCCAATCGAGAGTCTCCAGGTAGTCGCGCACGTATTGTTTGTCGAAGCTGGGCGGGTTCTTGCCGACGGTGTACTCGTCTTCGGGCCAGAATCGGCTGGAGTCGGGCGTCAAGAGTTCGTCGATGAGGATGACCTCGTCGTCGCGGATCCCGAACTCGAACTTGGTGTCGGCGATGATGATGCCTTTGCGGCGGGCCTCGTCGGCGGCGCGGGTGTACACCTGGAGGCTGGCTTCCTTGACTTGGTTGTAGACGTCGGAGCCGACCATCTCCTCGGCCTCTTTCTCGGTGATGTTGACGTCGTGGCCTTCCTGCGCCTTCGTCGAGGGCGTGAAGATCGGTTCGGGCAGCTTCTGCGCGAGGCTGAGGCCTTCGGGAAGGGCATGCCCGCTGATCTTGCCGGTCTTCTGGTAGTCTTTCCATCCGCTGCCGACGATGTAGCCGCGGACGATGCATTCGATGGTCAGCGGCTCGGCCTTCTTGACGAGGACGCTCCGGCCGCGGATCTCTTCCTTCTCGTTGAGCGGGTCGGGGAACTTCGTGGCGTCGGTCTCTTCCAGGTGGTTCGGGATGACCTTCCCCATGCGGTCGAACCACCAGTTGCTGATCTGCGTCAAGGCGATTCCCTTTCCGGGGATGCCGCCGGGCAGGACGACGTCGAAGGCGCTGAGGCGGTCGGTCACGACGAGGAGGAGTTGGTCGCCCAGGTCGTAGATGTCGCGGACTTTCCCTTGGCGGCGGTCGCCGACGCCGAGGTCGGTCTCTCGGATCACGGGCGGGAGGCTCTCGGGTTGCATCGAGAGCCGGAACTCGGTCCGGGGTTATAACGGATTTGCGGGTCGGTGTCCGAGGTTCAAACGTCTTTTGCCGTCTCGGTCTCTACCGGCATGGCTCCGTCGGGTTCGAGGTAGGCGTCGACGCGCCGGCGTGTCATCCAGGGCGAGATGCGGTTGGGTCGGGCTTGGACGCGGAACCGCACCTCTCCGGCCTGGTACCAGGAGAGCGGCACCTTGACAGCGAACGGGATCTCTTCGGTCCCGAACGGGGTGACGCGCACGTTGTGCGCCGGGAAGGCGGCGGCCCAGGGTCGGGGAAGGCCGCGTACCCGCACGCCGATGCGCCGTGGCCACGGGACCCAGTTGCGGATCCGTACCAGGTAGATCTCGGAGGAGCCGTTCGTCAGGCGTGACGAGCGTTCCGTGACCCGTAGGCTGAACGTGGCGCTGGGGATCACGTAGAGGAGGACGGCCGCGGCGAGGGCGAGGAGGAAGGGGGTGAGGTAGTCGGGCGGAGGCGGTGGCGGCGGAGGCGGGTCGGGGGCGACGTACGCGACGCCGACGTTGGCCTGGGCGGAGTCCGTCTGGCCGACGGCGTCGGTGATCTCGGCGGAGACGGTGACGGTGCCGTTTTCGGGTGCGGCCGCCTGTGGCGCCAGGGTGAGCGTCAGGGTCCGGCTGTCGCCGCTGTCGAGCGTGAAACTCTGGTCGGCCGTCGGGAGTTGTGCGCGCCAACCGTCGACGCCGGCGACGGAGACGGTGACGGTGCCTCCGGTCTCGCCGGTGTTCTCGACGGTGATGTTGACGGTGGTCGTCTGGTTGGGCCCGAGGTTCACGGAGGACCGGTCGGCGCTCATGGCGAGGTCGGGGCCGACCTGGGCTGCGGCGGACGGTAGGCAGAGCACGAGGACGATGGCGGCGGCCAGGACCCACCCTCCGGTGACGTCAGGGGGGCCTCGGCGCTGCGCCGCCCGGATTCTCGCGCTCATGCCCACAAGGTTCGGACGTCCTGTCCTACCGCACCTTCGGTTCGTGGCGGCCCATCCGGTCCTTGATGATGTCCGTCAACAGCGCCTTGATGACCTCTTGGTCGGCGCGGACCGCTGCGAAGGCGACGTCGGTCTGGTTGAACCGCTTGTCGACCTGCCGCGTGGATTCGTCGCGGAACTCGGCGACCTTGGTCTCGATGTCCGATTGGATGTCGGACAGGAGCGCCTCGGTCGCCTTGCTGAAGGCGTCGGTCTGCGTGCGCAGGTTCTCTTCGGTGCCGGCGGTGGCCTTGGACAACTTTTCGAAGGAGTCCTTGACCGTCTTGTGGAGGTCCTCCACGAGGGTGGACACGTCCTTTACGCCGTCGGTGGTCTTGCGGTTGATGGCGCCTTGGGCCTTCGAGATCGCGTCGGTGATGGACGATTCGGCGTCCTTGACGTTCTTTTCCAGCGTGGATTGCGTGCTGTTGATCCACTTCTGGACGCGGTCGCGCGTGGTCGTCACTTCACGCGTGATCGTGCTGCCGTGATGCTCCACCAGGCTGGTCGAGGCGATGCTGTTCTTGTGCAGGTGCTCGTCGACGGTGGCCACCGAGGATTGGATGGTGGAACCGAGCGATTCGAGCCGCGAAGCGACCTCGTCGAGCGCGCGAAGCTGCGCGTGCAGGGCCCAGACGTCCTTTCCACGGACCTCGCTCAATGGGCCGGTGTCGACCTTGCGCGCCAGCGAGTCGCTGTCCGAAAGGGACACGACTTCCTTGACGGCGCTGTCGTAGATGTCCGGGGCTTTGCCGGTCGACTTGGAGACGGTCGCCTTGACGATCTCGCCGACGGGTTCGGCGCCGTCCGACGTCGGAGACGCCGCCGACTTGGCCGCTGCCTTCTTGCTCTTGCCGCTTGATTTCTTGGAGGACGACGATTTCTTGGATTTCGTCGACTTCTTCGATTTCGAGCCAGACTTCGACTTCTTTTTCGTCTTCTTTGCTGCCACCTTGAATCCTCCCTTCGTCGCTGCATGCTGGCGGACCTGTCAGGGAACACCCAGACCCGGACCCACCAGGACGCCGCGTGTACACATGAAAAGCTAAAAACTTGGCGGCGTATGAATTGCGTTAGATTCCGTCCTGGGCGGGGGAGACCGAACCAAGCGATGATTGTGCGTCGTACCGCGTGTCCGCACCGCAGGTGCCCGGATTTCGGGGAGGAAGGCCACGGGAACGTCGTGTATTCCCACCGGTACGGCGACCGGCGGAAGCGGCTCTACAAATGCACCACGTGCGGCCGGTCGTTCAGCGAACGTCGGTGGACGCCGTTGTTCCGCCTTCGGTTCGACGAGGAGACGGCCTTCGACTGCCTGATCGAGGCGAGCCGGGGCGCCAGCATTCGCCGCATCGCCGAGGACGCCGGCGTCGACAAGAACACGGTGGTGAGCCTGTTGCGCACGGCAGAGGACCGTAGCCGCTGGTTCCAGCTGGCGATCGCGGCGCATCCCGGGTACGGCGCGAAGGCAGCCGACGCGGTCCATGCCTTCCTGCGAGGCCGCGCCCGCCAGCGCAAGTGGGAGCGGTTCCGGAGCCGGTCTACTCGGCGTCGGACACCTTGACGGTGTAGCTGTCGGCGACCAGGCCGCGGAACTCGTAGTCGCCGGTCTCCGTGGTCTTTCCGCGCGCCACGCGGTGTCCGTGGGAGTCGTAGAGGTCGACGTCGACGCCCGAAAGCGGCGTGCCGAGGTCCTCGTCGACGACGCGGCCTTGGACGTTGTCGGCCGAGTCGACCAGGAAATCGACTTCGGCGATGCCCGTCTGGCCCATGCGCACCGGGCTTTCCTCTCGCTCGGCGGTGTGGCCGGCCTGGACGTCCAAGGAGACGACGTAGGCGCCGCGCGGCACGCCTTCGAACCGGTAGGCGCCTTCGGAGTCGGTCTGGACGGTGCCGGCCAGCTTCCAGTCATTGCCCCAGAGCCGGACGGTCCATCCTTCGAGGGGATTGTCGGACGATCGGTGGCGGACGGTCCCGCCGAGCGTACCGGGTTCCACGAAGTTCAGGTTGGTCACGGCTGGCTTGTCACGAAACACTAGTACTTTGGCAGTCTTGCCCATGGTGCATCCCGTAGGAAGGAGCGGGCGTGGAATTCTAAACCCTTTTGATTTGGTTCGCGTTGGTGGCGACGCCCGGGATTGTCCCGCTGTTGTGGGTGCCCCGGTCACGGCGCCTGCAGGGCTGGGGACGTTCGCCCAACGACCCCAAAAAAACCATAAGGAGATGCTGGCTGGGTGCGCCGGAACCTCATGGCCGAAAGCCCCGTCGTGGAGGTCCGTGACCTCGTAAAGGAGTTCGGTGGGTTCCGCGCCTTGGGTCCCGTCTCGTTCACGATGGGCGGTGGCGCCACCGGCCTCCTGGGGCCCAACGGGGCCGGCAAGACGACGCTTTTGAAGACCCTCCTGGGGCTCGTGGCGCCAACAGCCGGGGACGGACGCGTACTGGGCCTGGACATTACAACCGACCGGTTGGCAGTCCGGCAACGGATCGGGTACATGCCGGAGCGGGACGCGTACATCCCGAACCTGACCGGCGTCCAATACGTCGCGTTCGCCGGCGAGCTGGCCGGGTTGCCGCGCGCTGCGGCCATGCAGCGTGCCCACGAGGTGCTCAACTATGTGGGCTTGGAAGAGGAACGGTACCGCCTGGTCGACACGTACTCCACCGGGATGCGGCAGAAGGCGAAGTTCGCCCAGGCGATCGTGCATGACCCGAAGCTCCTGTTCCTGGACGAGCCGACCAACGGGTTGGACCCGCGCGGCCGCGACGAGATGCTCGACCTGATTCTCGACGTGTCGCAACGCCACGGGATCGCCGTCGTGCTCTCCAGCCACGTGCTGCCGGACGTCGAACGCGTCTGTTCCCGCGTCGTCGTCCTGAACCACGGCCAGGTGTTGGCCCAAGGGTCGCTGGAGGAGTTGCAGCGGGCCGACGAGAACGTGTGGCTTGTGCGGGTCAAAGGCGACCCCGCCCCGTTGGCCCGCCAGCTGCGGGCACACGGCGTCCGGCTGAAGGCGGAGCCCAGCGGGTTCCTCCACGCCGTCTCCGCGCGGCCCGTGGGCGCCGAGGCGATCCTGGCCGCGTCCGTGCGCGCGGGCGTCCAAGTCCGCCACCTGGCGCCGAAACGGTCGACGCTCGAGGAGTTGTTCCTCGGGCTCGTGGAGGACAACTAGCATGGCGATCCGGGCGCAAGGCTACCGGCATTGGGACGGCGAGTACTCCGGGCACGCGATGCGGTGGTGGACGATCACCAAGAGCGGACTCCGCGCCTCCGTCTCCAGCAAGCCGCGCCTCACCCTGATGCTGATCCTCGTCGTGTTCGCGTGGCTCTTCCCCACCGGCATCATCCTCTTCGAGTACGCGCCGTCGGCCGCGTTGAACTTCGCGCCGCAGGACTTCCACCTCTACTTCTCCTTCAGCCAGCACCTGGTGGCGATGCTGATGACCGCCGTCGTGGGAAGCGGCCTCATCGCCAACGACCTCGGCTCCAACGCCCTTCACGTCTACCTCAGCAAGCCGCTCAGGCGCGTGGACTACGTGGTCGGAAAGGCCGGCGTCGCCGCCATCTGGGTCTCCACCGTCACCGTGTTCCCGGCCCTCTTCCTCTACTTCGGCGCCTTGTTCACCATGAACGACCGGACGCGGCCCGACGGGATGTGGGGCCTGCTCGGAGACGTGGTGTCCTTCGAACTCTTGGTGCTCGCGGTGTTCACGCTGGTCATCCTGGCGATCTCGTCGATGACGCGCAAGTGGAGCTTCGCCTTGGTCGCATGGATCGGCCTATACCTCGGCACGGAGGCCATCGCCGGCATCGGCCGCGACGTCAGCGGCGACGACACGTGGCAGCTCATCGGCATCCGCGGCAACCTCGTCAACGTCGCCGAGGCGCTCTTCGACATCGAGGTGGGCTCCACGCCCGGCATCGGGCCGAGCCTCCTCATCCTCGGCGCCCTCGCCTTGACGGCGGCCATCGTCTACGTGTGGCGCATCCAACGCCTGGAGGTCGCCGAATGACCGAGCCCTACCTCACGATGGAAGGCGTATCCAAGTGGTATGGGCAGGTGATCGCCCTCAACGACGTGACGGTGGAGGTGCCGCGCGGCGTGACCGGCCTCCTGGGGCCAAACGGGGCCGGCAAATCGACGTTCCTCAAGCTCGGCACCGGCCTCATGCGGCCCCGGCAGGGCGAAGTGCGGCTCCTGGGTGAGGACCCGTGGCACAACCCGCGGCTGATGGCGCGCGTGGGCCTGGCGCCGGAGCACGACGCGTTCTACGACTGGATGACCGGCCGGGAGTTCGTCACCAAGCTGCTGCAGATCGGCGGCTTTTCCTCCGACGCGGCCGCCCGACGCGCGCACACGGTCCTCAAGACGGTCGGCCTGGCCGAGTCGATGGACCGGCCGATCCGGACCTACAGCAAGGGGATGCGGCAACGCGTCAAGATCGCGCAGGCGATCGCCCACAAGCCCGAGGTCCTATTCCTCGACGAACCGTTGACCGGCACCGACCCCGTCGGCCGCAGGGACCTCATCCGTCTGGTGCGGCGGCTGGGCGACGTCGGCTTCAACGTGCTTGTCAGCAGCCACGTGCTGCATGAGATCGAGGCGATGACGAAGAACATCATCCTCATCGCCAAGGGCCGCATCGTCGCCGAAGGGGACATCCACCAGATCCGCCAACTCATCGACGAGCATCCCCACAACGTACGGCTGGAGGTCGACGACCCGCGCCGGCTGGCCACCGCGCTCGTCGGGTTCTCCGACGTCGTCAACGTCCAGATCGGCGCCGACGGTTCCGTGGTCGCCCAGACGCGCGACCCGGATGCCTTCTACGACCGCGTGCCGCACCTCGTCAAAAAGCATCGGCTTCGGCTGCGGTCGCTCTCGAGCCCGGACGACAACCTGCAGGCCGTCTTCCAATACCTGGTGAAATAATATGGCGGACGAGGACCAACCCACCGGAGCCGTGCGTCATGCGGGCCACCTGCTCCCCGTGTTCACGACGACGCTTCGGAGCATCCTGTTCACCAAGAAGACGCCGCTGTTGCTGGGCGTGCTGCTCGTGCCCGTCGTCGTGACGCTGGTGTTGTCGCCCACGCTCGACGACGGCGAGTACGTCTCGTTCGAGGGCGAGACCGCGGCGCGGGAGGACGGCGGCCGGTACTGGTTCGAGGACTCCACGATGATCCTCTACCTAGGTCTCCTGGTGCCGTTGGTCGCCGCCTTCTTCGCCACCGGCCTCATCGGGGACGAGGTGGCCGCGAAGACTTTGCCGTACCTCTTCGTCCGGCCGGTCTACCGGTGGGCGGTCCTGTTGGCCAAGTTCGCCGCGTTCGCCGTGGCGACCTTCGCGCTGACGGCCGCCGCGATCGCCACCCAGTTCTTCGTGGCGCTCTCCATCGTCCAGAACCCGTTTTCCGACCTTGGTGAGCTGTTCGTCGTGCTGGGCGTCCTCGGCCTGGCGGTGCTGGCCAACGGCGCCTTCTTCACGCTGATCGGCGTGTCGGTCCGGTACCCGCTGGTCTTCGCGATCACGTACTTCGTCCTCTGGGAGAACATCTTCGGGTCGTTCCCCGCGCAGATCAAGCGGTTCACGTTCGTGTTCTACGAGCGGACGCTGGTCACAGAGTACGCCGGGCGGACGAACTTCCTCGACGAGTTCTTGGGGTTGGAGGTCAATCCCCTGCCCGCCGTGCTGATCCTCATCGGCTCCGCCGTCGTCTTTTTGGCGGCCGCGTGCGTCGTGGTCAGCGTCAAGGATTACAACGTCTGAGGGGGCGACCGGCAGGGCTCCTTCGAGTGGGGAGGCGCCACCTTCAAATAACCGCCAGACGTATAGACTCTTGATGACTCAACTTAAAGTTGAGACTTTCGAAGTCTCACTTCCCGCGGCGCCGCCGGGAATCCCCCCCAAGGTCAGGCAGCGGCTTGCCGCCCTCGGACCGGGCAACGAGGTCTCCCGCGGCGACGTGGAACGCGTCGTCGGCGGCCGGTCGGCGGCCAACATGTTCATGGCCAAAGCCGTCGAGCAGGGCTGGCTCGTCCCCGTGGGATGGAACGCGTACCGCGTACCGCCCAAAGAGACACTCCACGTCCTAGGACGGCTTGCGCACCCGGTGCACCGACGGCTCGTCTCCTGGGCCCGCGTCCTTCCGAAGGCGCTCGGACGGCCGGTCTGCTACGCCGCGCCCCGCCTCTGGCGCGACACGGACCTGTCGGTCGACGACCTACTGCCGGTCGTCCCGCTGCAGCCGGACGAGGAGCGGGCCACCGGCCTGGCGCCCCAGTGGAACGCGTTCTACCAGGACCTCGTGGATCCCCCCGAGCGGTGGACGCTCTTGGCGGGCGATGAGCCGCTGGCCACGTTCCCGGTACCCTCGGCCAACGATCTCGGGGTCCTGTTGATGGCGTCGCTGGACCCCCGTT
>CAZXJU010000015.1:0-17655 GCA_964641035.1 uncultured Halobacteriales archaeon
GACGACATCCGGGAGAAAGCGGCCACCGAGGCCCTCGGCATGATCTTCGAGCGCGTCGATATCGGCCCCTGATCGTTTCCCCGGGGGTCCACCAGGGGGTGTGGCGAGCGCACCTGGTATGGGGTGACCCTCTATCCCTCCGGGGCCGCTCGCTCGGATCGTCCTGCCCAGAGGATGCCATTGGCCAGGTGCTCGAGGACCAGGGGCTCGCCGAAGCTGTCGACGGTGTGTCCGAAGCCCGTGTAGAGAGAGCGGGACATGCCGGAGGCGTCCTTGAGCAGGAGGACCGTCTCGGTGCGCGGCGCCAACCCGTGCCGCACGACGACGCGTTGGGTGGTCACGTACGCGTGTGTCGCCTGCCGTTTCGCCTCCCGGACGATGAGTGACGTGGCGGTGAGGGCCGCGCCGATCGCCAGCGGGTTGTACTCTGCCAAGGCGCCGGGAAGGAGCGCGCCCGCCTGGTCGGCGACGGCGCCGGCAAGCACCACGGCGACGGCCGCCGCGTGAAGCGGAAGGGCGCGTGCCTGGCCGCCCCACCGGTGGCGGGCGTATCCGTGCAGGAGAACGAGGAAGACGACGGCCGCGTACCCGGACCAGAACCCCCAGGTGCCGCCCAACGCCCGTTCGGCGTTCCAACCGACCGCCGCCCATGCGAGCCACGTGAACGCCAGGAGGTACGACGGTACGTGGCTGAACACGTGGGGCCGGAACGAGCGCAACAGCTCCTCGTCATCGGCGGTCAGCAGGCGTCCCATCGTCTGATGATGCGCCGCAGGGCCCAAAAGGGTATCGAACTAGCCCGGCACGACCTCAAGGCGGATCGGTTCGCCTTGCCCGTCGTAGGCGCGCCACGTGTCGCGCGTGTACGGCTCGCCGATGATGATGTGCGTGTTCCCGAACCGGTCGAAGAGTTCGCGGTCCGCCCGGGATGGGCGCGGGTTGCCTCCGGGGTGGCTGTGGACGGTGCCTTTGACGCTCAGGTCGATCGGCAGCATGTGCAGTTGGAAGATGGCGTGGGTGGCGCCGGAGACGGTGCCCGGCACGAGCAGGACCTCGGTGACGGTGTCGCCCTTGACGCGCAGCGTCCCGCCGAACTCGTTGGGGTGTTGCTCTTGGGCTGCGGCGCTGATCAGGTCGATGACGGATTCGGCGACCTTCGTGATCTTGCGCTTTGGCTTCGGCCGCGGCTTCTTGTCGCGGTCTTTCTTCCGTCCAAACCAGCCCATCGTGGGATCACCGAATCAGTTTCGTGCGGACGCGTCCGTAGAAGTTCTGTTGGAACCGGACGAACCGGCTGCGGCGCGGGCTCGGCTGCATCGTCACCGTCCCGTCGTACGGCAGACCGTACCCGTGCTGGCCGTCGACGACGACCTTGGCGCCTTTGTCGTCCTTGCCGCTCTTGCGTTCCAACAACGTCACCTCGACGACGCTGTCGTACGGCACGACCAACGGGCGTGCGCTCAAGCGGAACGGGGCGATGGGTGCGATGACGACCGCATCGACGAGCGGATGGATGATGGGGCCGCCGACGCTCATCGCGTAGCCGGTGCTGCCGGTGGACGTGGCGACGATGACGCCGTCGCCGCGGATCGTGTCGACGACCTCGTCGTCGACGCGCAAGCGGAACTTGATCAGCTTGGCGATCTTCGCGGTCTGGACGGTGACCTCGTTGATGGCGTCCGGCAGCCGTTCCCGGCCGATGGAGGCGGCGAGGCGTGACCGCTCCTCCACCGCGTAGTCGCCGGCCAGGACGCGGTCGATGGCCGACCGGGCGTACTTCGGTTCAACCTCCGTGAGGAAGCCGACGCCGCCCGCGTTGACGGCCAGGACCGGCTTCTCGGTGTGTTCGAGGGTCAGTAGGATGGTCCCGTCGCCGCCGACGGTGACATAGAGGTCCGCGTCCATCTTCGGCAACGGGGTCCCGGATTGGCCCAACTGGTCCGCGAACTGTTCCTCGAGTTGGAGGTCCTCCCCCTTTTCCTGGAGGTACTCGTAGATCCGTACGGCCTCGTCGAAGACGTGTTCGATTTTTGGCTTGCAGACGATGCCCCACTTCATGCGACCACCTCGAGCACCTTCGGGTCGCCCACGCCGATGAATCCGAGACGGTCCCGGACCTCGAACGGGGCGTCGAACGGGGTGCCGTCCGGGTTCAACGCCTGCCCGCCGGCCTCCTCCAGGATGAGGGCGGCCGCGCTCACGTCGATGATGCGCAGGAAGGGTTTGCGGGACAGGAACATGTCGAAGGCGCCTTGGGCGACGAGGCACGTCTCCAGGGCGGAGGCGCCCATGCTCCGGACGTGGACGCCGCCGCCGGCCTTGGCGGCCACGTCCCGTTCGTATTGCAGCTGCGTCGCGATGATGACCTCGTCGGGGTCCATGGTACGGACGTGGATCTCGTGGTCGTCGCGGTACGCCCCGTGGCCACGGCGGGCCGTGAACGCCTCGCCGGTCGTCAGGTTGCGCACCAGCGCGAGTTCGACGTCGCGTTGGCGCTGCTTCCCCACGGCCATGCTGATGCAGTAGAAGGGGATGCGTCGCACGACGTTGCGCGACCCGTCGACGGGGTCGAGGACGAGGGTATGCTCTGAGCCGCGTCGGATGGGCGCCGACTCTTCGCTGACCACGTCGAGCGCGATGGGGGCTTCGTCGAGTCGGTCGAGGACGGCGGCCTCGGCGACCCGGTCGACCAGGAGCGTGGGCGTGCCGTCGGCGCCCATGCCGACGTCCTTGGCGAAATCCGGTTGGCGCATCACGTGGGCCACGCGTTCGTGTGCGTCGTCGGCCACGGATCGCATCCATTCGAGGAGCTCAGCGGCCGTCGCGTCGTCCATCGTGCGTCCCAAGGGGGGCGCCGGTTATAAGCGGTATGACTAGGAGAGCGGTCCGGCGCTCGACCGGATCTCGCCCCGGTCGCGGAAGAAGCGGTAGGCGGGTACGGAGAGCGCCATGAGCGACACGTTGGCGACCATCAGCCAGAAGACGAGCGCGTTTCCGCGCGTCGGGTTGACCGCGAAGGAGATGGTGGTGCTGATGATCAGGTAGAGGACGAAGCCGGCGGACAACAGGACGAACAGCCCAGGAAGCCAGGGGTATAGGGGGACCTTGTAGGGCCGGGGCAGGTCGGGTTCGCGTCGGCGGAGGATGATCAGTCCGATGCCGGTCAGCGCGTACTGGGACCAGGCGGCCAGGACGACGAAGTTGCTGAGGATCTCGAAACTGAAGAACAGCGCGAGGACGGCCGCGAAGGCGCCTTGGAGGAGGATGGAGATGTGGGGCGTCTTGTGGACGTCGTGGACTTTGGCGACGAACGCGGGGAACAGGCGGTCGCGCGCCATCGCGTAGTAGACGCGGGGGCCGCTCAACGTGAGCCCGTTGAGGGGTCCGAGGATGCTTACGAGGATGAGGATGGCGACGAACGTGCGTCCTGGGGCGCCCAGCATGGCGTCCGCGGCGCGGCTTGCCACGAGGCGCGCGTCCGTGTCCGCCAGGCCCGTGCCGGCGACGCCGTCCATGCCGAGGATGAGGAAGTATGCCAGCGTGATGAGGACGTAGACGCCGATGACGGTGAGGATGCCGTACGCCAGCGCCCGCGGCAGGTTCTTGGCGGGCTCCTTCACCTCGGCGGCCACGCGTGTGACGCCGCTCCACCCGTCGTAGGCCCATAAGGCGCCGACCATGGCCAGTGCGAAGCCGGCGAAGAGGCCGCCCTGGGCGGGCTTGGCCGTGCCGAAGAAGGGCGTCAGGTTGTCCAGGCCGTCGGCGAACTGGCTGAGTCCGAAGGCGACGACGACGGCGATCAGCAGGAGTTTGATGGCGGTGAGGTACTTCTGGGTGGCTCCTCCTTGGCGGACGCCGACCACGTTGACGACGGTGAAGATGGCGATGACGGCGACGGCGGTGAACCGGATGGCGAAGCCTTCGGTGAGGAAGACGCCGTGGGGTTCGGGTTTCAGGGCGTCGAGTTGGCTGGCCCACGCGACGGCCAAGGCGGCTATGGACCAGGGGAGGTTGATCCAGAAGGTGATCCAGCCGCTGAAGAAGCCCCAGAAGGGGTTGAGGCTGCGGCCGATGTACACGTAGTCGCCGCCGGAGCGGGGGAAGGCGGCGCCGAACTCGGCGTAGGTGAGCGCGCCGACCAGGGTGAGCAGGCCGGCGAACACCCAGACGAAGAAGACGAGGAACGGATTGGTGACGCCTTGGGCCAGCCGGTTGGCTCCGATGAAGATGCCCGAGCCGATGACGATTCCGACGACGATCGATGCGGCGGTGACGAGGTTCAGTTCGCGGACTAGCGGCTCGTCGTCGCCGGGCCGTGCGTCCGCGTCGGCGGCCATGTCCGTCGCGGGCAACGGCAGGTTAAATATATATCCCGTCCTGGATTGGACCGGACGGTCCGACTCGAATGAAGGAACAGACGGAAGTTCGCCTCCTTAAGCCCGGTCGTTACGTGCTGATCGACGACGAACCGTGCAAGATCACCAGCATCTCGACCTCGAAGCCCGGCAAGCATGGGGCGGCCAAGGCGAAGATCGAGGCCGCCAGCATCTTCACCGACCAGAAGAAGACGATGATGGCGCCGGTGACGGAGAAGGTCTTCGTCCCGATGATCGACAAGCGGACGGCGCAGGTCGTGGCCGTGATGGGCGACCAGGTGCAATTGATGGACATGGAGACGTACGAGACGTTCGAGATGCCGATCCCGGACGAGTACAAGGGCCAGGTGGAGGCGGGCAAGGAGCTCTCGTACCTTGAGGCGATGGGCCGCAAGATGATCACGCGCGCCTGACGCCCGGCCGACAACGTTCTAAAGACGAGGACGGGTTTTGGCTGCGTAGCGCATGCCCGAACCGTCTGATCGTCTGGATCCGCATGACGCGTCGCCGCGGCTGGGGATGCCGTCGGGGTTCGCCGACTGCGAGGCCGGGTTCGACGCGGCGGAATACGTCTTCTTCGGTGCGCCGTACGACCGGACGCACTCGTTCCGCCCGGGCGCCGCGGCCGGGCCGGCGGCGGTCCGCGAGGCCACCTGGAACTTCGAGTTGTGGAACCCCCGGCTGGGCATCGACCTGGCCGACGTGCCGATGCACGACAAGGGCGACGCGCCGATCACCAACGAGGACGAGCCGCGCCGCATGGTCGAGAAGGTCCAGGAGTTCGTCCGCCCGATCGTCCGCCGGGACAAGTTCCCGCTGATGGTCGGCGGTGAGCACAACCTGGCCGCGCCGGTGGTACGGGCGCTCAAGGAGGTCGGGAAGAACTTCGCGGTCATCCACTTCGACGCCCACCTCGACTTCCGGGACCACTATGAGGAGGACAAGGACAACCACGCGTGCGTCCTGCGCCGGATCAGCGAGGTCGTCGGCGTCGAGAAGTGCGCGTCGATCGGCGTCCGGTCCATGTCGAAGGCCGAATGGAAGGACGCGCGGGACCAGGGCCTCTACTACGTGATGAACGAGGACGTGCACGAGGAGGGCGTCAAGAAGAGCCTCCGGCGGCTGATGGACCACGTCGACGCGGATTACTATTATCTCACCTTGGACATCGACGGCGTCGACCCGGCGTACGCGCCTGGGACGGGGACGCCGGAACCGTTCGGATTGTCGGACCGGGACGCCCGCGACGTGGTGCGGACGTTGGCGCCGCGGCTGATCGGCATGGACATCCTGGAGGTGGCGCCCGGCTGGGACCACGGGCGGACCGCGCTCTTGGCCGGCCGGTTGGCGCGCGAGGCGATCTTCTACCGAGAGTTTGCGCGGAACAATTGAGCGTCCCATTCCAAACCAGGCCGCCCGGGTACATGCAAACACGGTTACCACATTCACTCGACCCCCCGAAAACGGCATAGGGATGCGCCTCCAACAGTCTCGTGTGGTAGCAACGATCGGGGAATTGCTGGAGGCAAGGACGTATTGGGTGGTCGCCTTCATCATCGGTTTCGAGTCACTGGTCGCCGGTATCCAAGGGTTATTGGACAGGCGCCTCGACCATGCGATTCTTTGGACGACGGCGGCGCTCGTCCTGTTCTTGGCCGGCATCTTATCGGAAAGACATAAGACGAGCGAGGGTGGATATCCATGACTATGTGGCTGACCCAAGGGGACGCGACCACGGCGTTTTTCCGCGTGGCTACGTTCGCGGTGGCGGTTGCGGCCGCCGTCGTGCTTGCTGTCGCTGTCACCATGTACATGCTTGGCCCGTAATCCGACAGCCGGCCGTCATGCGGGAGGCGGCTTAATGCCGGTTCTATGACGGTTCCTGGGGGGCCTCGGCACAAGTGCGGCGTCGTAACATCCGGAATAACCATGATCGGGCGCGAGGAAGGCGCCGCCCCTGACTCTCCGATTATCAAACGCCAACGAGATCTTGACCCCGGAAGCGATTCGCGCGGCGCGAACGTAACAAACCGGTTTCGGTTCCGGCGGACTCACCAACCCGAGGCTCGCATGGCGCACGCTAGGCTGGTTGCCAATCACGCCTGAAGCAGGCGGTCCACTACGCGCCGCCTTGCGTCTCGTGGCCGCACTCGGGGCATTTGCGGACGACGATGGCGCCCTTGACGTGGTAGGGCATGTATTCGCCGTCGTTGGGACAGAAGACGACCTCCTGGCGGCGCCGCAACGCGTTCTCCGCGTCGCTCGGCTCCTCGAAGTCTTCGTCTTCGATATCTTCCTCGTAATCGTCGTCGTAGTCGTCGCCCATAGGAGAACGGCCGGCGGCCGAAACCCAGGCCCATTATAAAAGTATACGTGGGGAAGAGGCCGCGGCGGCGCCCGGTCGGCTCCGGCGCCGACCCGCTTACCTTTTTAACAGTCGCCCGGCTTGGCCGCTCGACCCCATGGCCGCCCGCTTCAAGGACCGGCTCCTTGAGGCCATGCGGACGAACCGCAGCCTCGTGTGCGTCGGCCTCGACTTCGAGATGGAGCTCGTGCCCCAGCGTGTCCAAGAGACGGAGTTCCCCATCTTCGAGTTCAACCGCGCGATCATCGAGGCGACGCAGGACCTCGTCTGCGCGTACAAGCCCAACGCCGCGTTCTACGAACGCCACGGCGAGACCGGGTGGAACATGCTGCGCAAGACCATCGAGCTCGTGCCGCAGGAGGTCCCCGTGATCCTGGACGTGAAACGGGGCGACGTGGGCAACAGCGCCCAGAAGTACGCCGAGGCGTACTTCGACGACTTGGGCGCCGACGCCGTCACGGTGAACCCGTACATGGGTACGGACGCCGTCGAACCGTTCACCGACTACGAGGACCGCGGCGTCTTCGTCTTGTGCCGGACGACGAACTCCGGCGCCGCCGACTTCCAGGAGCTCCTCATCGACCAGAAGCCGCTGTATGAGCACGTGGCCCACAAGGCCGTCGAATGGAACGAGGTGCACGACAACGTCGGGCTGGTCGCGCCGGCCACGCAACCGGACCGGTTGCAACGCATCCGTCGCATCGTCGGCCCCAACACGCCGTTGCTGGCGCCGGGGATTGGGGCGCAGGGCGGTCAGGTCGCCCAGGCGGTGCAGCACGGCGCGAATCTGCGCGGCGAGATGCTGATCCTCAACGCGTCCCGTTCGATCCTCTACGCCAGCCAGGACGACGACTTCGCCGGGGCGGCCCGCAAGGCGACCGAACGCATGCGTGACGACGCGAACGAGGCGCGCGACGTCTCGGTCCGACCGTAAGGAGCGTGGAGGCGATGGACACGGACAAGGGGACGGCGGCGCCCAAGGGCCGGATCGAGGAACTCTCCGAGAACGAACGGAGGCTCCTGCGTGTCCTTCTCGAGGAGCCGGACGGGCTCGAGGTCGACGAGGCCGCGGAGCGGTTGAAGTTGAAGCCGGAGCACGTGCGCGGCGCCGCATCGTGGCTGGCGTCCAAGGGGTTCGCGGCGACGGAAGACGAGACGACGGTCCGCCTGGGCCTGTCCGAGGAGGGCCGCCGGTATGCATCCGAAGGCGTCCCGGAACGCCGCCTGTTTGGCTACGTGCGCGACGCCGGCGGACGGTCGGAGCTGGACAAGGCGCGCTCCGAATCCGGCCTGACGGACCACGAGTTCGGCGTCGCCTTGTCCTGGTGGTCACGCAAAGGGCTCGGCCGGATCGAGAAGGAGGGCGACCGGCGCGTCCTCGTCGCGGGCGAGGACCCGCCGGAGCAGCCGGACGAGGCGCTGCTGGCCGTACTCGACGGCGCCGACGGCGCCGACCCAGGATCCGTCGACGACGAGGGGTTGGAACTGCTGCGGCAGCGGAAGGGCCTGGTGACGGAGCACGAGTCGAAGCGGACACGCGTCCGGTTGGCCGACGACGTCGACGTGGACCGCGCGGTCCTCGACGAGGCGGCGGACGCGATCGAGCAGATCACGCCCGACGTGATCCGGTCGGGTGCGTGGCGGGACCGGCCGATCCGTCCGTTCGACGTGTCGGCGCCGGTGCCGCGTGCCGTCTCCGGCAAGCCGCACCCGTTGCAGCAGATCATCGATGAGGTGTACGAGATCTTCTTGGAGATGGGGTTCGAGGAGATCTCCTACGATTACGTCCAGTCCACGTTCTGGAACATGGACGCGTTGTTCATCCCGCAGGACCACCCGGCGCGGGAACTGCAGGACACCTTCTACCTGGACCGGCCGAAGCGGCTTCCGATACCCGACGACGTGGTCGACCAGGTCGCGGAGGTGCACGAGACCGGTGGCGACACGGGCAGCCGCGGCTGGGGCGGCCGGTTCGACAGGGACGAGGCGCGGCGTGGCCTGCTGCGGACGCACACGACGGTCGGGACGATCCGCCACCTGGCGGCCAACCCGGATAAGCCGTGTCGCGTGTTCAGCGTGGGGCGCGTGTTCCGAAGCGAGACTATGGACCGCACGCACCTTCCGGAATTCCACCAGATTGAGGGGATTGCGACGGAGCCGGGCGCGAACTTCCGCCAACTGGTTGGCATCCTCACCGAGTTCTACCGCCGGCTCGGCTTCGAGAAGGTCCGGGTGCGTCCAGGGTACTTCCCGTACACGGAACCGTCGATGGAGGTCGACGTGTTCTACAACGGGAAATGGATGGAGCTGGGCGGCAGCGGGATCTTCCGGCCGGAGGTCACCAAGCCGTTGGGCGTGACGACGCCGGTGCTCGCCTGGGGCCTCGGTCTCGAACGCCTGGCGATGCACCGGTTGGGCCTTGACGACATCCGGGACCTGTACATCTCGGACCTGGAATGGCTTCGCGCCCAACCGTTGCGCTAGGCGGGTCGTCCGTCACTTGGACGATTCGAGAAGGCCCAGGTAGGTTTCCGCTTCGGGTGAGTTGGCGAACTCGGCGACCTGTTGTTCAGGAAGGCTGGACATAAGCCCGTCCAGCCGCCGCATCAGGGCGCGCAGCTCCTCCTCGGTCACGCCCGCCACGGTGCCGTTCTCCTGTCCTGCGGATTCTTGGGATGCGGCGGCGGCCTGACGGACGGCTTGCTGCCGGTCCAAGGCGGCCAGCGCCGCCAGAAGGTATGCCTGGCGGGCTTGCCGCGCGTGGTGCATCCGGGTGTAGGTCAGGACGACCACGAGGAGGCCGAGGATGGTCAGCGCGGCGCCGATCCGCCAGTAGAGGAACTGGTACCCGGCGATCATGACGCCGTAGTCGACGAGTCCGCCGTTCGAGTTGAGCCACGAATAGTAGAACGACGCGATCGCGATGACGAGGCCCAAGGCGGCGAGGACCCAGCCGATGATGGAGAGCGTCCGATGCGTCGTCACCCATCGCCCGGCGTTGTCTGCGTGTTCGGCCCACGTCATCGGGGGGTCGCCGGGTTGTGGGCCTCGTGGTTTCTTGGTCGGTACAAAGTGGAAGACGAGCGCGGTAATCAGGCCCAGCAGGAGCAGGATCGCCCCGAGCACGTCGTAGCGGATGGCGCCGGCGAACAGCAGGACGGAGTCCGCGTTGGCCGCGTACAGGTCGTAGTAGGCGTACGTGATGATCAGCAGCCCGACGAAGAAGACGGCCCATCCGAGGGCGGCCAAGGGAGCCATGCCCATTCGGAGGCTCGCGTCGTCGAAACGGGCGCGCAGATTGTTCGGTTGGGATGCCGGTTCCGATTCGCCTTCGGGAGGCGGGGCAGCGGCGCCGGCCGGTTGTGGACCGCCGGCGGCCACCTTCCAGCCTGTGGAGGCCTGTTTTTCCTCGCGCGGCGGCTCCGGGGCCGGCGGCTCGGGTTCGGTTTCCGGTTCCTCCGAGACGGGGTCCCACGGCGCGGGTTCGTCCGACGGCTCGGGTTCCCGCGGGGCTGCCGGCTCCGCGGTCACGACGTCCTCGTCGGCTGCCGGCCACCGATCGGGTTCCGGCTCGTCCCGCGGCATCGGCTCGGGTTCCTCTTCCGCGGTCCGTTCCGGGGCGGCCCACGGGCTCGGTTCCTCGGGCGGTTCCGGTTGGGCTGCCTCCGGCGCCTCCCAGGGGGATGGTTCCGATGGTTCGAGGTCGGGTGTTGATGGTTCTTCGGGTTCCGCCCACGGGTCGGCCGGGGGTTCATTGTCGTCCGGCGCCCAGGAGCGTTCCGGCTCAGGAGGGGCTGGCTCAGGTTCTGGCTCTTCGTAGCTCGGCTCCGGCGGTGATGGTTCGGGGGGCGTACGCGTCTTCTCCGGGGGTTGTGGGGGTTCGATGTCCGGTTCTGGCTCGGCTGGCGGTGGGACCGCGGCCTTGTCCGTCGCGCGGCTCTCGGTGCGTTTGGCGGCCTCCTTCTTCGGCGCCTTCTTCTTGGTGGACTTCTTCTTCGGCGCCTTCTTTTTCCCCGTCTTTTTCTTGGCGGCTTTCTTCTTGGTCGACTTCTTCTTCGGCGCCTTCTTCTTGGTCGACTTCTTGGCCGACTTCTTCTTGCCGGTCGACTTTTTTTTCGTCGACTTCTTCTTCGTGGATTTCTTCGTGGCGCGCTTCTTGCCCGACTTCTTGGATTTCTTGGCCACGTGAGTCCTCCTCCACGTTTTGTACGACGGGGCGCCCGACCGGCGGACCCGTATCGCCCGGCGAACCGTCCGCTTGTCTTAAAAACCCGTTGCTTGGGTGTTTCAGGCGAGGCCCAACCGGGTCCACAGGGCGGCGGCCGACGGCGTCAACCCGAATGTCCACCAGAGGAGCGTCATCGCCACGCCCGCGGACAACGGCACCGTCACGTTGTCTTCCAGGCGTGGCAGGGATTCCGCCAGCGCCGCGAACAGGCCCCCCACGACGCACACGATTGCCACCAACGTCAGGGGGACAGGGTCTTGGAAGAAGGCGACGCCCTCGACGTACCAATAGTACCACGCGAGGATGCCGAAGGCGCCGACGGACCCGGCGAGGAACCCGGCCAACGACCCGACGACGGTCTTCTCGGCGTTGTAGGGAAGCGGGAGGCGTCCGAACGCCCGACCCGCCAAGGCGGACACGCCGTCGCCCAAGGCGAGCTGGGCGCACGCGGCGAACGCCACGGGAAGCGGCGTCAGCCAGAGAAGAACGACGACGGTGCCGAGGAACGCGAGGCTGGCGAAGGAGAACGTCTCGTGGGCCCGTTTTGTGCGTTCCAGTTGGTCCGACCAGAACGGCAGGTGGATGCCCCAGTGGAGGGTCAACAGCTCCGCGACGAGGATGAAGAGGAAGGCGGCCGCCGCGATCAACGTCACGTATTCGAGACTCGTGAAGACGACCATCGGCGTGACGAGCACGCCGCTGAGCATATGCCACCCTTTGCGGCGGTATTCGAAGGCCGGGATGGCCACGTCCCTCACGCCTCCGGAGCGTCCTCGGGCGGAAGCAGGTTCGGGATGCCGTCTTCGATCGGGTAGTCGTGGGGGCAGGCCGGACAGTGCAGTGTGCCTTCAAGGATCTCGTTGGTCGCCTCGTCGCGTTGGGTCGCCTGCAGCTCCAACGTCCCCTTGCAGACGGGGCAGCAAAGGATGTCCAAGAGGTCGTCCTTCATGATTCGACCTTCCGTGGTTGTTTGGCAAGCATCAGCGGTTTCGCCTGGACCCCGTGATGGTCGTGCAGGCTTTTCACGTCGAGGGTCCCTCGGCGTTTGCGTTCGATCGCGCCGACGGCGGCGCGTGCGCCCTCGACGGTGGCGATGAACGGAATCTGGAGTTCCGTGGCGACCCGGCGCATCATGTAGCCGTCCCGGCGTTCGGGCGCCTCCATCTCGTCGCCGGCGGTGTTGATGATGAGTTGGATCGTCCCTTTGCGCAACAGGTCGATTGCGTCGGGGCTCCCTTTCTCGCCTACTTTCCAGACGACTTCGGCTTCGATGTCGTTCTCGCGCAGATGGTGCGCGGTGCCCCGGGTCGCCAGGATGTGGTACCCGAGGTGCGCGAGGTCCGCGACGATCGGCGTCACCCGCTTCTTGTCCTCGTTGCGGACGCTGACGAACACGTTGCCGGTGCGCGGCAGCGTGTTGCCCGCGGCCTCCATCGCCTTGGCGAAGGCGGCGCCGTAATCCTCGGCGATGCCCATCACCTCGCCGGTGGACTTCATCTCCGGGCCGAGGACGCTGTCGACGCCGGCGAGTTTCAGGAACGGGAAGACGGGCGTCTTGACGCTGAACCATTTCGGCGGGTCGTCGGGAAGGTCCATGTCGGCGATCTTGTGGCCCATGGCGGCGCGCGCGGCGATCTTGGCCATCGGGACGCCCACGGCCTTCGAGACGAAGGGGACGGTGCGTGAGGAGCGGGGGTTTGCTTCGAGGACGTACACGGTGCCGTCCTTGACGGCGTACTGGATGTTGATGAGGCCGACGACGCCGAGTTCCAGGGCGATCTTGCGTGTGTACTCGCGGATCGTTTCCTGGACCTCGAGGGGAAGCGACGTCGGCGGGACGACGCAGGAACTGTCGCCGCTGTGGACGCCGGCCTCTTCGATGTGTTCCATGATGCCGCCGATGTAGACGTCGTCGCCGTCGGCGACCGCGTCCACGTCCACCTCGACCGCGTTGGAGAGGAACCGGTCGATGAGGATCGGCTTGTCCTTGCCGGTGACCTTGACGGCCTCTTGGATGTAGTCTTTGAGTTCGTCTGCGTTGGCGACGACCTGCATCGCGCGCCCGCCCAGCACGTACGACGGACGGACGAGCACGGGGTACCCGATCCGGCCGGCTTCGCGCAGGGCGTCCTGCTCGGAGTGGGCGTAGCCCGCGTCCGGCTTGGGGATCCCGAGGCGTTTGCACAGGTCGTTGAAGACCTCGCGGTTCTCGCACCGTTCGATCGCTTCGGGCTGGGTGCCCCAGACGGTCGTCTTCAGTTCGGGACGGCGCTCCAGCGCCTTCTTGAGCGGCGTCGCCAGGTTGATGGCGGTCTGCCCGCCGAACTGGACGAGGACGCCGTCGGGTTTCTCCCGTTCGATGATGTCCATCACGTTCTCGAAGGTGAGCGGTTCGAAGTACAATTTGTCGGCCGTGTCGTAATCGGTGGAGACGGTCTCCGGATTGTTGTTGATCATGATCGTCTCGATGCCGTGTTCGCGAAGGCTGAGCGTCGCGTGGACGCAGCAATAGTCGAACTCGATCCCCTGCCCGATCCGGATCGGGCCGCTTCCCAGGATGACGGCTTTCGTCTTCTTGGTGGGTTTGCTTTCGTCGCCGGCGCCGGCCAACGGGCTGTAGGTCGAGTAGTAGTACGGCGTCTGGGCGGCGAACTCGGCGCTGCACGTGTCGACCATCTTGAACTCGGACCGGAGCCGCAGCCGGGTGCGCATCGCGCGGACCTCCTCCTCGTCGACGCCCCACACGTCGGCGAGCATGGAGTCGGCGAACCCGAGCGCCTTGGCCTCGGGCAGGATCTCGGCGCGGTCGTCGCCGTCGGTCGATGCCAGCCGTTCTTCGAAGCCGACGACGTTGGCGATCTTCTGGATGAAGAAGAGGTCGTATCCGGAGAGTTTGGCGACCTCTTCCGGCGCCCAATGCCGGCGCAGGGCCTCCGCGATGACGAACAGGCGTTGGTGCGTGGGTTCGATCAGCAGCTTCCGGATTTGTTCGTCGGTCCACTTCTTTCCTGTGCGCAGGCCGTCGGCGTCGATCTCGAGGCTCCGCACGGCCTTCTGCAGGGATTCTTCGATCGTCTTGCCGATGGCCATGACCTCGCCGGTCGACTTCATCTGGAACCCGATGCGTTTGTCGGCCATGCGGAACTTGTCGAAGGGCCACCGCGGGATCTTCGTGATCACGTAGTCGATGGCGGGTTCGAAGCTGGCGGGCGTCTTGCCGGTCACGTCGTTGGGGATCTCGTGGAGGCGCATGCCCAAGGCGATCTTGGCGGCGACCCGGGCGATTGGGTACCCGGTGGCTTTCGACGCGAGGGCGGACGAACGGCTTACGCGCGGGTTGACCTCGACGACGCGGTATTCGAAGCTCTCGGGGTTGACGGCGAACTGGATGTTGCAGCCGCCCTCGATGTCCAACGCGCGGATGATCTTGATGGCCGCCGAACGCAGCGTCTGGTGCTCCCGGTCGGTCAGCGTCTGGGCCGGCGCGACGACGATCGATTCGCCGGTGTGCACGCCCATCGCGTCGAAGTTCTCCATGTTGCACACGGTGAGGCAGTTGTCGTCGCTGTCGCGCATCACCTCGTACTCGAACTCCTTCCATCCGAGCACGCTCTCCTCGATGAGCACCTGGCGGATCCGGGAGTAGATGAGGCCGCGGCCGACGATGTCCTCGAGTTCCTGCGCGTCGTGCGCGACGCCGCCGCCGGTGCCGCCCAGCGTGTAGCCCGCGCGGATGATGACGGGGTACCCGATCTGCTCCTTCACGATGCGTTTGGCTTCCTCGACGCTGTGGGCGGTGGCCGACTTGGCCACCGGTTCGCCCAGCTTCGTCATCATGGCCTTGAAGCCTTCGCGGTCCTCGCTTGTCTGGATCGCGTCGATCTGGGTGCCCAGCAGGGCCACGCCGTGTTTCTCCAGGATCCCCTTTTCGGCCAGTTCGCTGCACAGGTTGAGCGCGGTCTGTCCGCCCATGCCGCTGAGGATGCCGTCGGGCTTCTCTTTGGCGATGATCGCTTCGACGGTCTCGATGTTGAGCGGTTCCACGTAGACGCGTTCGGCGATGTCGATGTCGGTCTGGAAGGTCGCCGGGTTGCTGTTGACCAGGACGACCTCGACGCCCTCTTCGCGCACCGCCTTGCAGGCCTGGCTTCCGGAGAAGTCGAACTCGGCGGCCTGCCCGATGATGATAGGGCCGGAGCCGATGATCATGACGCGTTTGATGTCCTCGCGTTTGGGCATCAGGCGCGCCTCCGCGGGTTGTCGTCCAGAAGCTGTTCGAAGCGTTCGAAGAGGTACCCGCTGTCGCGGGGGCCGGGGGACGCCTCCGGATGGTACTGGACGCAGAAGATCGGGAGTTCTTTGTGCCGGAGGCCTTCGATGGTGTCGTCGTTGGGGTTGGTCTGCGTGACGGCGAGTTCGGAGGCGGCCAGCGACTCGTGGTCGACGGCGAAGCCGTGGTTCTGGCTCGTGATGTAGACGCGTCCGGTGTCGACGTCCTTGGCGGGTTGGTTGGCGCCGCGGTGGCCGAATTTGAGTTTGTACGTCTCGGCGCCGTACATGAGGCTCAACAACTGGTGTCCCAGGCAGATGCCCATCGTCGGGTATTCGGCGGTCAGCGGTTTGAGGGTCTTGACGGTCTTGTCGAGGATCTCCGGGTGCGCCGGGTCGCCGGGTCCGTTGGACAGGAAGAGGCCGTCCGGCTCGAAGGAGTCGATGAGGCGCCGGTCGGCGTCCCACGGGACGCGGACCACGTTGAAGCGGCGGGACAGCGACCGGTAGATGTTGCGTTTGGCGCCGCAGTCGATGAGGACGATGGTGCGGGCGTCGGCGTCCAGTTCGTCGCGGCTGAGGGTCCCCGTCGGGTCCCGTCCGTGGACGACGGGTGCGGAGGGGGAGACGTGGGCAACGACGTTCTCCTGGGTCGGGTGCTTCATCGTGCGCAGCGTCTCCAGCAGTTCCTCGGGGTCGCGTCCGTCGGTGGATACGGCGCATTTCAGGGTCCCCATCTGCCGCGTCTTGATCGTCAGGTTCCGCGTGTCGATGCCGCTGATGCCGGGCACGCCGTGCTCGGCGAGGAACCCGTCGAGCGTGGTGCGCCGCTGCCGATGGTACGGCGTGCGGCACTCCTCCCACACGACGCAGGCGCGCGCCCAGACCCGGTCCGATTCGGAATCGTCGGGGTGGATGCCGTAGTTGCCGATCATCGGGTACGTGAACATCAGGATCTGCCCTTCGTAGGATGGATCCGTCAACGATTCCTGGTACCCCGTCATCTCGGTGGTGAAGACGAGTTCGCCGAAGGCGGTGGTCTCGGCGCCAAAGGGCCGACCGAAAAGGATGGTGCCGTCTTCCAGAACAAGCGTGGCGCGTTCGGGTTCGACGGAGCCCATTGGTCCGACCTTCCGTTCCATACCCGCGTCGTAGATAAGCCTATCCGCCCGGTGTGCCCGGGATTCGGCGTTCGCTCGAAGCCGGCGACGGGTTTGGGACACGCGCGGCGGGCCCGCCGGAGCGGCCGTCAGCCGTATATTCGGTCGGTCGGCTGTGCCGCCGATGCCACGCGTGGCGCTCGCGTTCGCCTACGACGGGACCCGGTTCGATTCCTTCGCCCGGCAGCCCGGGCGCCGTACCGTCGAAGGCGAGCTTTTGCGGTGCCTGCGACGCGCGGACGTGATCGACGATGCGCGCTCGGCCGGGTACGTCGTCGCGTCGAGGACGGACGCCGGGGTGAGCGCCGCGTTCAACGTGTGCGCCCTCGACACGGAGGTGCATCCTGGGTCGGTGGCGGCGCGGCCCGAGCCCCCCGACGGCCTGTGGTTCTTGTCGGGGCGACGGGTCGGCGACGCGTTCAATCCGCGGCACGCGCGTTCGCGCCGGTACCGGTACCATCTGCGTGTGCCCGAGAGCTACGACGTCGGGCGCCTGCGCACGGCGATGCGTCTGTTCGTCGGCCAGCACGATCTGCGTCGGTTCGCGAAGGTCGAGGCGGGGCGGGACCGGGTCCGTCGGGTGCGCCGCGTCGGCGTGCGCCGTGCCCGCGGGGTCGCGGAGGTCACGGTAGACGCACCGAACTTCCTGTGGCAGCAGGTCCGCCGGATGGTCGCGGCGGCCGACGGCGTGGTCCTGGACCGATGGCCGCTGGCCGAGATCCGGGAGGCGTTGGCGCGGCCGGGGGCGCCGGCGCGCGATTTCGGCGCGGCGGCCCCGGCTCCGCTCCTGCTCGAGCGGATCGATTATAAGGGAGTCTCGTTCGCGCGGCCGACGGCGCGCGCACGGCGCGGGTTGGCCTTGGCGGGCGTGCACGGGCGCCTCCTGGAGAACCTCGCCGCGGCCGCAAAGAAGTATTAAAATCTTCACCCAGGGTGTTTATCTGTGGGTCCTGGCAAAGTGTATGCTAGGTCTGGCCGTGGTGGCCGGCCGGTGCGGTTCATGAGCATGCGGGCACTCCCGGCGCTCCTTTTCGGGGCAATCGTCCTGGTGGCGGCGCCAGCTGGGGCCCTTCTGGAAGACACGGTCGACAGCACCACGTCGGAGTTGGACACGACGGTCGATGACACGACGGAGACCGTCGACGATACGACGACGGAAACGACCGATGATACGACGGAGACGGTCGACGATACGACGACGGAAACGACCGATGATACGACGGAGACGGTCGAGGATACGACGACGGAAACGACCGA
>CAZXJU010000016.1:0-17580 GCA_964641035.1 uncultured Halobacteriales archaeon
ACAAGCCGATGGGGTTCAACGAACTGAAGAGCGCCGTCGGCGAGGTCAGCGCCAAAATCCTCAGCCAAAGCTTGAGCGACCTCCAAGAGAACGACATCGTCAACCGGGAGGTCCACAGCGAAAGCCCCGTCCGCGTCGAGTACAGCCTCACCGAGAAGGGCGAGGACCTGCGAAGCGTCCTCGAGAACCTCTACGCATGGGGCCGGAACTGGGACGTGTGCAAACGCGACGATTCCGACTGAGCCGACGCCGCCTCAGCCGGACCCGTCCGTCAGCTTCTCCGTGTCGATCTGCGCCTTCTGCAGTCGGCCCGAGTACTCGATGACGACCGTCTTGATCTCGCTGAACTCCTCGATCGCCGTCGGCCCCGCTTCCCGCGTGCCGTTGCCGGTCGATTTGACGCCACCGAACGGCACCCCGATCTCGGCACCGATCGTCGGCGCGTTGATGTAGGCGATGCCGGCCTCCAACCGGTCGACCGCGCGGAACGCCTTGTTGATGTCGCCCGTGTAGATGGCGCTGGAGAGCCCGTACTCGACGTCGTTGGCCTGCTCGACCGCCGTGTCCAACTCCGAGAACCGCATCACCGACAAGACCGGCCCGAAGATCTCCTCCTTCGTGATCCGCATGCCGTGCTCGGCCTCGAAGATCGTCGGCGCCACGAAGAACCCCTTCTTGAGGGCCCCCGACTCGAGCCGGCGGCCTCCGGTGGCGAGCGTGGCGCCCTCGTCCTGACCGATTTTGATGTACTTCAGCGACTTCTCCAGCTGCTCCTCAGAATTCAACGGACCGACGTCCGTGTCCTCGTCCAACGGGTCGCCCACCGTCAAGGCCTCGGCCCGTTTGACCAGCCGGTCCAGGAAGTCGTCGTAGACGCCGTCCTGCAGGAACAAGCGGCTGGTGGCCGTGCATCGTTGGCCGGTGGTGCCGAAGGCGCCGAACAGGAGCCCATCCAACGCGTTGTCCAGGTCCGCGTCGTCACACAGGATCATCGGGTTCTTGCCGCCCAGTTCCAGCCCGACGTGCGCGATGCGGCCGCCGGCCAGCGACGCGACCCGTTTGCCGGTCTCGATGCCGCCGGTGAAGCTGATGCCGCGTACCCGCTCGTCCCGGACCAGCGACTCCCCGGCCGTCTCGCCGTACCCGGCCACCATGTTCACCACGCCGGCAGGGAACCCCGCCTCGTCAAGCGCCTCGGTGAACTTCGCGGCGCACAACGGCGTCTGCTCCGCCGGCTTGAACACCATCGAGTTTCCGCAGATGAGCGCGGCCCCCGACTTCCAGCCGGGGATTGCGACCGGGAAGTTCCACGGCGTGATCAGGCCGACGACGCCCAACGGGTCGCGCCGCGTCATCAGCAGCTTGTCCGGCAGCTCCGACGGCGTCGTCATCCCGAACAGGCGGCGGCCTTCGCCGGCGGCGTACTCGAAGAAGTCGATGGCCTCCTGCACGTCGCCGCGCGCCTCGGTGAGGATCTTGCCCATCTCCTGGGCCACCAGGCGTCCCAACTCGTCCTTGCGCTCGCGCAGGACGCGCGCCGCCGTCATCAGGATCTCGCCACGCCGGGGCGCCGGCGTCCGCCGCCACGACCCGGCGGCGGCCTGCGCCGCCTTGACCGCGGCCGACACGTCGGCGCCCTCGGCCGCGGCGAACGTGGCCAACAGGCTGCCGTCGGTCGGGTTTCGGGTCTCGATCGTCTTGCGTCCCTTCGGCGCGTCCTGCCAATCCCCATCGACGAAGAAGCCGTACGTCTCCCGCGTCGTGGTCGCATGTGCCATTGTGAGTTCCCCACGGCGGAAGCCGGCCCGGTCCTCTTAAGACCGGCGGCCGTCACGAGGTCGGCTTCTTCGGCAGCTGCCCGGCCGGCTCGCGGCCGATCCGGTAGAAGCAGGCGCCGGAGAGGAGCTTCGGCACGAAGAACGTGGATTTCTGCGGCATGACCTCGCCGGCGTCGGCCACGGCCCGCAGCTGTTGGGTCCGCACCGGCCGGTGGAACCCGACGCCGACGGCCTTGCCGTCGTCGACGGCGGCGACCGCGTCGTCCCAATCCTGCGTGTATCGCACGTCGTCGCCCCACTTCTTCTCCGGTACGCCGAAGCCTTGGCCGACGATCAGGTGCTGCAGGTACGCGACTTCGAGCGTCCGCCAGACGAAGCTCTTGTCGGGCGCCACGTCCTCCGACAACGGCATCTCCTTGGCACGCAACCGATGCAGGCCGCCTTTCTTGCCGAAGTAGAGCACGAACGTCGGCTTGTCGCCGGCGTCCAACGCCGCCTCGGCCCGCTCGCGGACCGGTCCGTCGCCCTCGACGGCCTCGACATCGAAATAATCGGCCAGTGCGCCGAGCACGGCGTCCGGCGTCTTCCGTTTGGCTTTCAGGACGACGCGGTGCGTCGGCAGGACCGTGAGCCCCGGGTCGTTCATGTTGACCAGGACCGACAGCTTGTAGTCGTATGGTGCGTCGCGCGGCGGCCGGTAGTCGTTGGAGCGGCGGTGCTTGGCGTACGCCACGTGCGTCGCGTACCGGTGGTGGCCGTCGGCGATGTACGCCTTGCGGCCTTTGAGCGCCTCGGTGACGGTGCCGATGATCGGCGGGTCCGTGATCCGCCAGAAGAGGTGTTGGGTGCCGTCGGGGCCGGTGGCCAGCAGGTCGGGGCTGCGGCTGGTACCCTCGACGTACGCCCACAGCGGTTCGTCGATGGCCTTGCCGGGGTACAACAATTCGATGGGTTCCAGGTCGACGGCGGTCTCCGTCAAGAGGCCCAGGCGTTCCTGGACCGGCTTGTCGAAGATCTGCTCGTGCGGGACGACCGTCTCGTATTCGGGGTCGATGCGCAGCACGCCGACGACGCCGCGCATCCGGCGTTCGCTGCCGTCGAGCGTGTACCGCGCCTCGTACGCGTAGATCGCCGGCTCCTCCCGTTTGACGAGCACGCCCTCTTCGAGCCAGGCGGCGAACCGTTGGGCCACTTTCTCGTAGACCCCCTTGGTGGGTTTCTTGACCTGGCCGGCGGCCGTCTTGCCTTGCGCGACGGTAAGGTGCGTCACGTTGTACGGGCTCTTGCCGTGGAGCTCCTTGGTCTGCTTCTGGTCAATCACGTCGAACGGGGGCGCGACGACGCTGGCAAAATCGACCTTGTCCCCATCGTATTCGACGGCTTTGAAGGCCTTGAGTTCGACCACGGTCGTCGAACCCGGACGCGTGTTAAAGGGTTGCCGGACGGGCGGGGCCGTCAATTCCCGACGGGGCACCCCCACGGGGCGTGCGGGTTGGACAGGCAGCCCCACGTGGCCAGCGCGGCCCACGCCGCCAGACCGAGCAGCAAGAGGCAGACGCTGACGAACAGGGCGGCCCGACGCACGCCGGACCGCGAGCCGGCCGGCCGTCGATGCGACGCGAGCACGGCGAACGACGTCATCGCCCCCAGGTTCCACGCCGCACCGACAAGGAACAACGCGCCGCCAGGCGACGCTGTGGCCACGGCCAGCAGGGGGCCGACGACGAGCGACGTCAGGGCGATGGCGACGGCCGTCGTCGCCGGCGACCGTTCGACGGCCCGAGTCAAACGCACGGGGCTACCCGCCGTCGGCCTCGGGCTCGTACACGGGGTAGTCCCCGCGCTTGTGCCATTCCAAGTATTCGAGGTAGTGTTCGGCGTTCTGGCGGCACCGGCGCTGCAGGCCCGGGTCCTCTTTGACGACCTTGCCGGGCGTGCCCATGACAAGGCTGTGCGGCGGAATCCGCGTGCCCGGTGTGAGCACCGTGCCGGCGGCCACGAGGCTGCCGCTGCCGACGACCACGTCGTCGAGCACGATGGCGCCCATGCCGATCAGGCATTCGTCCTCCACCGTGGCCGAATGGACGATCGCGCCGTGGCCGACGCTCACGTAGTCGCCGACCTTGACGGGGGTACCGTCCTGCGTGGTGTGCATCACGCAGTTGTCCTGCACGTTGGACCCGATGCCGATCGTGATGCGTTCCAGGTCGCCGCGAAGCGACGCGCCCGGCCAGATGCTGGCCTTCTCCAAGAGGACGACGTCGCCGACGAGGACGGCATTCGGATGGACGTACGCGGAAGGGTGCACGCGCGGCCGGTGGGGGGTTTCCATATTGTCACCGTTCGTTTCTTGTCGGGCTTCGGGCCCGAAGGGGGATGGTCTTTATAGCGGGCCCGACTGATAAGCGGGACCCTAGGGATATTGGTCATGCCCCCGAAGTCCGAGGCGGTCCTCCGCGTCGTAGAAGCCCTGCAGCAGGACGTGTCGTACGGGCGTGCGCGCCTGGACGGCCAGACCCGCGTGGAGCTGGGCCTTTCCCCCGGCGACATCATCGAGATCCGCGGTTCGAAGACGACGGCAGCCGTCGTCTGGCGGTCACACCCGGGCGACGAGGGCAAGGGCATCATCCACATCGACAACCTGACACGCAAGAACGCCGGCGTCGGCATCGGCGACAAGGTGACGATCCGGCGGGCGCAGGTGCGTCCGGCGCGCGTGGTGACGTTGGCGCCCGCGATCAGCGAGGACCAGCAGATCCAGTTCGGCGAGGGCATCGAGACGCTGGCCAAGCGCGGCCTGCTGAAGCGGCCGGTCATCGAAGGCGACATCGTCGTCGTGCCGAACATCGCGTTGTTCGGAAACGCGCTGCCGTTCTCGATCGTCTCGTCCACGCCGAAGAACATCGTGCTGATCAACGAGGAGACAAAGATCGTCGTCCGGGAGGAGGCGGCGCCGTCCGACGTGGCGGAAGGGCCGATCATCAGTTACGAGGACATCGGTGGCCTGACGGAGGAGCTGCAGAACGTCCGGGAGATGATCGAGCTTCCCCTCAAGCACCCGGAGCTGTTCGAACGGCTCGGCATCGACCCGCCGAAGGGTGTCCTGCTTCACGGGGCCCCAGGCACCGGCAAGACGTTGATCGCCAAGGCGGTGGCCAACGAGTCCGGCGCCAACTTCTACACGATCAACGGGCCCGAGATCATGTCCAAGTTCTACGGGCAGAGCCTCGTCGGCGACGAAGAAATCCTCGTGGTCGACGACGGGATGCTCGTCCGCAAGGAGATCGCGGAGGTTGTACGTGAACGCACGGCAACGCATGCGCCCGCCTTCGACGCGGAAGGGAACGTGGTCATGGGGGAGGTTCGTGGATTCTTCAAGCACCCACGGAAGTCCCGCATCCTGCGCGTGCGGACGCGCGGCGGCCGGGAACTGCGTGTGACGGAAGACCATTCGCTCTTCACGCTGGGGCCCGACGGGGTGCGCGATGTCCCCACGAGCGAACTGGAACCGGGGCGTTCGTACGTTGCCATCCCGGCGCGAGTGCCGTTTGCGCCCGTGCCCCTGGTCGAGTTGGACCTCGCGGCCGCGTTGGCCGCCGGCGACGAAAAGGCGGTCGTGCGCGGCGACTACGCCGAGCAGATGCTACGCGATGCCATGGACGCCGTAGGGCGTGAGGAGGCCGCCCGCTTACTCGGTGTCTCCACGAAGTACACCTACGACATCCTGGACAAGCACGTCGGCGTCGACATCGAGCGTTTTCACGCGTTGATGGACGCAGCCGGGCTGGCGGTGGACACCGCCTGGCTCGAGGTGGGGACCAAAGGCAAGTCGCTTCCTGGGAGGCTCCCGATCACGCGGGACCTATGCCGGTTCTTCGGATGGTGGATGGCCGAAGGGTCGTACACGAACAAGGACGAGGTCCGTCTTTCGTTGCACGCGTCCGAGATTGACCATGTCGCGGGTGTCGCGGAGCGGTTGTTCGGGCCGGTGACGGTGTACCGCAAGAACGAGAATTCGGCGGACGTCATCGTGTGCTCGGCGATCTTGGGGCGGACGATGAAAGCCCTGGGCTTCACGGGCGGCTCGAAGACCAAGCGCGTGCCTCCGTTCGTCTACAATCTGGCGCCGCATCACATGGCGGCGTTCCTGGAAGGCTACGTGAACGGCGACGGGGGCCTCAACCCGAAGGCGCGAGCGCCTCAGGTCGAGATCGCCACCGAGAGCCCCCAGCTCGCCGACGACGTGTGCCACCTGTTGCTATTCTTCGGAATCGTACCGACGATGTACCGGCGCCCGGACCGGCCGCAGCGCCGCATCTGTTTCGCGGACACGAAGAACCTCCAACGATTCCAGGAGATAGGCTTCAACGACGGCGCCAAAAACAGCGCGATTGAGGAGTACCTTCTCGAGGGCCGACAAAGCCGTCGGGACCGCGTGCCCCTGTCGGCGGTTGAAGAGCTTCTTGGCTCCTCTGCCTCCGCGTGGGAAGGGCTTTCGAGCATCGGCACCGCGGCCGTCGGACAACGCCTGCAAACCATGCCTGCCGGGCTGCGCGCAGCCATTGAAAGCGATATCACGTGGGACCGCGTCGAATCCGTCGAAGTCCTCGAAGACGCCCCCGAATTCGTATACGACATCTCGGTCAGCCCAGGGGAGAACTTCATCGCCGGCGGCGGCATCTTCGCCCACAACAGCGAGGAGAACCTCCGCAAGACGTTCGAGGAGGCCGAGAAGAACCACCCGGCCATCATCTTCATCGACGAGATCGACGCGATCGCGCCCAAGCGGGACGAGGTGCAGGGCGAGGTCGAGCGTCGTGTCGTCAGCCAGATGCTGACGCTGATGGACGGGCTCAAGGGCCGCGGCCGGCTGATCGTGATCGGGGCGACGAACCGGCCCGACTCGATCGACCCGGCGCTTCGGCGGCCCGGCCGGTTCGACCGGGAGATCGAGGTGGGCGTGCCGGACCGGGAGGGACGCCAAGAGGTCCTGCACATCCACACGCGCAACATGCCCAAGTCCGACGACTTCGACTTGGACCAGTTGGCGGACGCGACGTACGGGTTCGTCGGCGCGGACCTGGCGGCGTTGGCGCGCGAGGCGGCGATGCGGGCGCTCCGGCGCTACCTTCCCGAGATCGACCTGGACCGGCCGATCCCCACGGAGATCTTGGAGAAGATGCACGTCACCATGGGCGACTTCAAGGAGGCGCTCAAGCTCATCGAGCCGTCGGCGCTCCGGGAGTTCATGATCGAGGTCCCGCAGACGACGTGGGACGACGTCGGTGGCCTGGGCGACGTCAAGCAGAGCCTGCAGGAGGCCGTGGAATGGCCGCTGCGGTACCCGGAGGCGTTCGTGAACCTGGGCATCCGGCCGCCGCGCGGCGTGCTGCTCTACGGGCCGCCCGGCACGGGCAAGACGTTGTTGGCGCGTGCGGTGGCGCACGAGTCGGGCGCGAACTTCCTCAGCGTCAAAGGCCCCGAGGTCCTTTCGAAATGGGTCGGCGAGTCCGAGAAGGCCGTCCGGGAGATCTTCAAAAAGGCCAAGCAGGCCGCTCCGTCGATCGTCTTCCTTGACGAGTTGGATTCGATCGCGCCGCGCCGTGGCGCCTACGAGGGCAGCCACGTGACCGAGAGCGTGGTCAACCAGTTGCTCACGTCCGTCGACGGATTGGAATCGATGGAGGGTGTGGTCGTCGTCGGCGCGACGAACCGGCCCGACATCATCGATCCCGGGCTCTTGCGCGCCGGCCGGTTCGACCGGCTCCTGTTGGTCCCCGCGCCGGACGAGAAGGCGACCAAGGAGATCCTGAAGGTGCACACGCGGACGATGCCGTTGACAAAGGACGTCGACTTCGACGAGTTGGTGCCCAACATGAAGGGGTACGTCGGCTCGGACGTGGAGGCGTTGTGCCGCGAGGCGGCGATGCTGGCGCTGCGTGAGGACATCAAGGCCAAGAAGGTCAAGATGGCGCACTTCCGCAAGGCGATCAAGGAGGTCCGCGCCTCGGTCAACGAGGAGACGATGAAGTATTACAAGAAGCTCAGCGAGCAGCTGGGCACTTCGATGGCGAAGAAGCGTGCGGTGGCCTCGCAGGAAGGCATGGAAGTCTTCTGAATGGGGCCTTACGGCCCACCCCGTCTAGGGGCGGACGAGCGCGACGAGGCCGACCAGGAGGACGAGGGCCCAGAACGTCAGTTCGGCGCCGACGAGAATCGTCCACGAACGGCTCGGCTGCTCTGGCTCGACGTCGTGCCGGTGGCCGCCCCGTGGGGACGGGTCCCGGGCCGGTGTTTCATCGGTGGGCATCGGGGTTCACACTGCCAGTCGCCTAGTGCCTAAAATTAGGCACCAGGTCGGGCCTAGATCAGGGCGAACGCCGGAAGGACCAGCACGACCAGCATCGAGATGACGAACGCGAACGTCACGAGCGCGGCGTCCCAGGGGTTCTCAGCGTGGTCGTAGGTCTTGGTCTTGTATGCCATCCATTCCTCCACTCCTTTCGTTCCGGCCCACGTCGCTCCGCCCCTCGGCGACCTCGCCGGGACGGACGGATGCGCCACCTTGGCGGCGCGGGCGTCGTAAGCCATGGAGAGAAGCACACGCCCCCACAATGCATACCTTGGGTTTGCGTAAAAAACGCAGAGGCGAGAATGCGTTATCCGGTAAGCGCCCGGATCGCGACGATCAGCAGCACGATTCCCATCCCGACGGCCGCATCAATCCACACGTCACGTCGGCTCGTTTGCGAATCCTCTTCTTTGGGCGCCACCAGGAGTCCACCTGTCAGCCGGCCGTCGGCCGGCGATGGATGGGTCAGGGGGCGCGGGCCTCAAGGCCGTTCGGTCTGGCGGAGAGCCGCACACCCGCGACCGGTCCGGCCAATCCGTTTCGAAACGGTTAATATCCGCGCGCGACGTAGTGGCGGTTGCACTCTAACGACCAACCGGAAGGGGATGCGCATGAAGATTTTTGAAAGCGAACTACGCGGGAAGACCGTGATGAGCGACGAGGGTGCCTACATGGGCGTCCTAAGGAACACGACCGTGAACGAATCGACGGGTGAGCTGGCATCGATCATGATCGAGCCCAGCGACGAGATCGACCCGCGGCTCTACCACCAGGATCCGCAGGGGCACGTGGTGTTCCCGTTCACCTCGGTGCGGTCGGTCCGCGACGTCATCATCATCTCGACCACGTAGGCTTACGGCGGTTCTCGGCCCGTCCGGAGGAGGGACAGGCTCGCCTAGTGCCTAATCTTAGGCACTAGGTTCCCAACGCGCGCCAGCCGGGCTCAAATTCCGGCTTGCGCGGCGTCTCGCTTCCACCCTCGTACCTAAACTTAGGTAGGCACTAGGGGCGACGGCTGCGGAATCCCGAACTGGTCGTCATTCGTCGCCGTTTCGTCGATTCACGAGCGGTGGATGGAGCTGCTCGTCGAGGTAGCGGCGCGCGATCTCCTTTCCGGATCGGAGCACGCGGACCCAAGCGATGACGACACCGCCAGCCAAGGCGACGGCCACCGTCCCGGCGAGCACCTCGAGCACGTCCGTATCCCACAGGGCGCCCAGGAATCCGGCGATCCCGACGCTTACGAGGAGTGCCAACCTTGATCCAAGCCCCATAAGGCCGTGCACATCAACACGGGCGGCGATAGAGGTTGCGGCCACACCGGGTTCGGCGCGCGCCGAACCTAGTGCCTAATTTTAGGCACTAGGCCGTGCCGGCCAGCCCATAGTGGCGCAGCGCATCCACAACACCGTCCCCATGGTCGGCCGTGGCATGGTATTCGGCGACCTGACGCGCCTCGTCCATGGCGTTGGCGACCGTCGCGGATGCGCCGCATGCGGCGAGCATCTCGACGTCGTTCCGGCTGTCGCCGATCGCCAGCACGGACTGCAGGCCGTACTCGACGTCCATCATCTCCAGCGCGACCTTGAGCCCTTCCCGCTTGTTCAGTCCGGGTTCCATCAGGTGGATGGCGAACCGCGTGGTGACGACGTCGAGGCCCGTGTCGGCCAACACGCGTTGGACCTCCTCAACGTCCAGGTTCGTCTCGATGGCCACTTCACTCTCGCGGAACTGGTCGCTCCACAGGGGCCGCGCGTCGAGCCCCTCGTCGCGAAGGCGTTGCAAGGCCCGAAGCGCGGGCTCCCGCCGGTGCAACACGCGTTTCTCCGACAGGTCGCGGCGGTAGACGACCCCGCCGTTCTCGCAGACCAACGGCCCCGAAAGGCCGAGCAGGGCGCTGAAGGTGACGGTAACCGGCATGACGTTGCCGGTGGCGGGGAGCACGGGGATGCCCTGCGCTTCGACGGCGCGCAACGCCTCGACCGCCGACCCGTAGAGGCGTTTCTGCATGTCGGTAACCGTGCCGTCAATGTCCACTGCGACCGCCCGAATCGTCATCGAATCGGCCCAACGACCATCGTGGTTAAGTAGCCGGGGGAGGGAGCCCCCCTTGTTTCACGTGGAGGCCGCTGCCTGGGTGTCGACCCCGGCCTTGGCCGCTTGTCGAAGCAGGTTCCCGATCTGTTCCTCACTGCATTCTACCTCCAACACACGTCGACGGCCTTCTTCCTCCGCCACCGTGACCTGCGCATGATCATACAGCCAACTCTCGAAGGTAGCGTGGTCCGACCGAGTGATATCAATCGGGATTCGCAGTCGGCGCGTCGGCAACACCTCCTCCCAGATCGTCTGCAACATCTCCCGAATGCCATCACCCGTCCGAGCCGACACCCAAGCAAACGGATGACGCGACAAGGCCGGCTCGACACGAAGCTGGTCGAGCTTAGCTATAGCTTGTTTCCGGAGTAGTTTGTCTTGTTTGTTTAGGACAATCAAGATTCGTTTCGTCGCACCGATCTCATCCAACACATCGAGGGCGGTGGTCAACTTCTCCTTGATCGCTGCCACGGCCTCGGATGCGTCGACGACCAGCAGGATCACGTCGGCGAAGACCGTCTCCTCCAGTGTCGAGCCGAACGCGTCGATCAGCCACGGTGGAAGGTCCTGGATGAAGCCGACCGTGTCGGTGAACAAGAGTGGTCCCCCGACCTCGTCCTGGTATGGATCCTTGAGCCGCCGGGTCCGCGTCTGCAACGTACTGAAGTATTTGGCACCCACGTCCGCGTCGGCGTCGCACAACGCGTTCAACAGCCGGCTCTTGCCGGCGTTCGTATAGCCGGCGATGGCCGCCAGCCGGAACCCGGTGCGGCGGCGGCCGGCGCGCCGCGCCCGTCGCTCCTTCGTGATGCGTTCCAGTTCTTCCTTGATCTTCTTCGTCCGCGTCTTCAGGTGCGTCTCGTACGTCCGCACGTCATACTCGCCGCCGCCCATGAAGCCGGGCCGCTCGCCGGTGCGTTGCCGGTGGATCGCCTCGTGGACGAACGGCAATTCGTACCGGAGGCGGGCCAGCTCGACCTGCAGCCGTGCCTCTTTGACGTGGGCGTTGGCTTCGAAGATCTCCAGGATCAGCCGGATCCGGTCCCAGACTTCGACGCCGAGGCGCTCCTCGAGGTTGAAGACCTGGCTGGGTTTCAATTCCGCGTCGGCGACGACCAGCCACCCCTGTTGCGGACCTCCAGTGGAAATCGGGGGGTCTCCCCGGGCCAGGCGGCGGCCCAAGGCGTCCGCTTTGCCTTCCCCGATGTAGTATCGTGCGTCGGCACGGCGTCGGTCCTGGACCACGCGGCCGACCACGACCGAGCCGGCGGCCTCGACCAGGCCTTCCAGCTCGCGCGTGTCCGGGTCGATGCCGACGAGTACGACGGGACGCATCTGGCTCTCCACGGGAAACAAGGGGGTCGCCGTGGCATCTAGCTTTCGGGCCGTCCATGGACCCCGGGACCCCGGCGGAGGCGTCCGAGGTCGGACGTGGGCGCCGCGCCCGGGACGCTTTGCGCCGGCGGGCCGCCCGACGCACCGGCTCCACGCGAAACCAGACGCAGCAGCCCTTCACCTCGAAACGTATTTCTTGAACCCCCGTATACGACGGAACCCTGCTTCCGACGGTCTGTTCTACAGGTCCGCGGGATGCACTCGACGGGATGGTCCTAGGGGTGGAAATCTAAGTTGTCACGCGATCTGTTCGGCCCGCTGCTTGAATTCGAACCGTTGTTCCAACATAAGGAGGTCATGCGTCCGGCGTACACGCCGGAGATCCTGCCGCATCGGGAACGCGAGATCGACAACCTGGCCGGCGTGCTCGTCAGCGCCCTACGCGAGCAGACCCCCTCGAACATCCTCATCTACGGCAAGACCGGCACCGGCAAGACGGCCGTGGCGAAGTACGTAGGAAAGGAACTCATCCGCAAAGGGGAGGAACTCGACCGCAAGGTCCACTTCATCTACATCAACTGCGAGGTCGTCGACACGCAGTACCGGGTGCTGCAGAACATCGCGAACCATTTCATCACCGAATGGTCCGAACGGGTGCCCTTCACCGGATGGCCGACCGACGAGGTGTACGCCAAACTCAAGGACATGGTAGAGCACGAAGGCGGCATCACGACCATCATCCTCGACGAGATTGACAAGTTGAAGGGCGACGAGGTCCTCTACAACCTGACGCGGATGAACAGCGACCTGGGCAAGGCGCGCGTCTCGATCATCGGCATCAGCAACGACCTGAAGTTCACGGAGTTCCTCGACCCGCGCGTCAAGTCGAGCCTGGGCGAGGAGGCGTTCGTCTTCCCGCCGTACGACGCGCACCAACTGCAGGACATCCTGCGCCAACGCGCCAAGATGGCGCTCAAGGAAGACGTCCTCGAGGACAGCGTGATCCCGTTGTGCGCCGCGTTCGCCGCGCAGGAGCACGGTGACGCCCGCCGCGCCTTGGACCTGTTGCGTGTGGCCACGGAGCTCGCCGAACGCGACCGCATGCCGCGCGTCCAGGACCGGCACGTCCGGCAGGCGCAGGCGAAGATCGAGATCGACCGCGTCACCGAGGTCGTCCGGACCCTGCCCACCCAATCCAAACTCGTCCTGCTGGCGACGATCCTGGGCGAGGCGGAGAACCAGCAGTCCGGCGAGAACGGCCTGACGACCGGCGAGGTCTTCGAGATCTACAGCCAACTCTGCCGCAAGGTCGGCCTCGACATCCTCACGCAGCGCCGCATCACGGACCTGATCAGCGAGCTCGACATGCTCGGCATCATCACCGCGCGCGTCATCAGCAAAGGCCGCTACGGAAGGACCCGCGAGATCGGCATGAGCGTACCCGTCGAGTCGACCCGGCAGGTCCTGGCCGAGGACGAGTTGTTGGCCGAACTCGTGGAATGGAAGCCGTCGCGGCGCCAAAGCCGCCTAGTCTGACCGGTCGTCCCCGTCGCCTTCGCCTGGCGGCGGCCGCCCGTCACGCTTGTCGGCCCGTCTGGCCACCTGGTTCCGGATCACGTCGATGGTCACCGGCGTCGCCACGAGCACGCCCACCGCGATGAACAGGCTCAACCAGATGTCCCACGGCGCCGTCGCCGCCAACACCTTCCAATTGTCGCCCCGCGTCGGGTCCGTGTCCGGCCGATATCGCTCGTTGCCGTAGATCATCAGCTTGATCATGCCGAACCATGGGACCTCGCCCCGGGCCTTCCCGATGACCCATTCCAGGCGCACCGGCGGGGAATTGCAGGAGGCGTCGCACCGCCCGCCCTCGCTGGCCCGCTGGTCGTCATGGTTGTTGTTGTCGCCGCGGGTCAGGAAACTCGTAAAGAACGGCCCGCACGAGTCGCACGGGTAGCCCGTCATCTTCAGCTCCAGCCCGTCCCGCTCCAAGTGAATCGTGATCGGCTGCGTGGTCCCTGCGCACAACGCCTCGATGGTCCCCTGGATCGAACGGACGTACTCCGCGAACTCAGGAGCGCACGCCTCCGGCACCCGATACGTGCAGTCCACCTGGGGCGTACACCCCTCCGGCTCCGCGATGATCAATAGCATCAACCGGTGGATGATGGGGGTACCATCCGCATCACCGAACGGCTTGAACACGATCACGTCGCCATGCCCGCCGTACCCGCCCCGGCCGCCAGAGCCGAACGCCGTCTCCAAGTCGTCGACCGAATCGACGTCCTTGACCAGCACCAGGTCGCCCGGGTCGATCGTTCCGACCCGGCCGAACGCCGGGTTGCCCCACCCCGTCGGGTCGCCGATCTGGCCGCCGCGGTACGGCCCGTGCATCATGCTGCCCGACTCGACGACCACCAGCGGCGCCTGCGAAGGGAACGCCTGGCCGGTATACGCCCACACCGACATCAGCAGGATCCCGACGACCGCCGCGGCGACCACCACGTCGCGCGCGACCGCCACCCGCGAATCCTCCGTACGCCACACCTGCTTCGTCCGCCGCCACGCCTTGGCGTACCAGGGCTCGTCCGGTCGCTGCGGCGTCGGCATCGGGTCCGTCTTACCCGAACGTGCCATATAACCTATGCCTCCGACAAGGCCGCAACGACTCCACCCGAACCAAACCAGCAACGCTTAACTATCGCAAGGCGACTGAATGCGATACTCGGGATGCACGTTGATTGAGCGCCTGGTAGAGTACTTGGGGGACCACGGCTGCGTAGTCGAGCCGGAGGCCATGGCCTACTTGGCCCGCCAACCCGACCCGGAGGCGCACATCCAGACCCTCGTCTCCCGCCGCGGCGAACTCCCCTTCTACCTGACGCTGGGCGTCCTGCAGGAGTTCGACCATGCGCCCGAACCCGCGGCCCCGTTGGGCATGGACTCGCTGGTCGAGCAGGCATTGCGCGCGATGCCCGACCCGTCGACCACCTCGTTCGCCGCCGCGCTCCGGCCCGGCCAAGGCGTGCGCGCCACCGAGGTCGACGCCGAAGTGGAACTGCTTAAGGACCGCGGCCGCGCCAACGCCACCGAAGGCCAGATCTCCGACTTCGTCCGCTTCTTCAACGACCGGTTCGACACCCTCACGAAACTCCTGCGCCGCCGGCGCGAGGTCGCCAACGCCGTGCCGATCCGCCACGCGCACCGCCACGGAAAGACCGTCCAGCTCATCGGCTTCGTCTCCGAGACGTCCACGACCCCAAACGGCCACGTCTTCCTGACGCTCGAGGACGACACCGACTCCGTCAGCGTCCTCCTGCACAAGGACAACCCCGCGCTCGTCGAGGAGGCCCGCACCCTCGTGCCCGACGAAGTGATCGGCCTCGTCGCGTCCGCCGGCCGCGAAGGAGACCTCCTGATCGGCCAGGAGCTCATCCGTCCCGACATCCCACTGGCCAAGCCACGGCCCGACGCCGAACCCGGCGTCTGCGCCGCCATCCTCAGCGACATCCACGTCGGAAGCAACACGTTCCTTCCCGAACCGTTCGCGAAGATGATCGCATGGCTCCACGGCAAGACGGGACCCCGCCGGGAACGGGAGCTGGCCGCACGCGTCAAATACCTCGTGCTCGCCGGCGACATCGTCGACGGCGTCGGCATCTACCCAGGCCAAGAGGACGCGCTGGACCTCACCGACATCCTCGGCCAGTACGAACGCCTGGCCAACATCCTCGCCGACGTGCCGGACCACGTCCACGTCGTCATCCAGCCGGGAAACCACGACGCCGTCCGACCCACCGAACCCCAACCTCCCCTCGGCCCCGAGATCCAGGAACTCTTCCCCGACCAGGACGCCACCTTCGTCTCCAACCCCAGCACCTTCCGCCTGCACGGCACCGAAATCCTCAGCTACCACGGGTTCAGCATGATCGACTTCGCCACCCGCGTCCCCGGCCTGAAGATGGACGAACCGATCCCCATCATGCGCCGGATGCTGCAAAGCCGCCACGTGGCGCCCGTCTACGGCGGCGCGACCCCCCTGAGCCCCGAAGAGAAGGACTTCCTCGTCGTCGACCGCATCCCCGACATCTTCGTCACCGGGCACGTCCACGTCGCCGGCCTCGACGCCTACCGCGGCGTCACCCTGGTCAACAGCGGCACCTGGCAGGACCAGACCGACTACCAGAAGATCCACAACCTGACGCCCACCCCGGCCCGCATGCCGGTGCTGGACTTGGGGACCCTCAAGGGGACCCTCGTCGATTTCGGCGCCTAGACGCCGGGTCCTCCGCCTCGATTGCCTCGTCCAACGTCCACTCCCCGCGCGCCACGCGCCGCGCGGCCCGCCGGCTGATCGAGAACCGGCCCCCCGTCGCCGTCCGGCTCTCCCGCTGCACGTGCCGCACCTCCCGCTCCGTCGGCCGGTGCCCACGGACCGGGAACGCCGCATGGCCCGACGACCGCGCGATCCCCATCGCCGCGGCAACATCCAGCGGAATCCCACCGGTCGTGCCGCGCGCCGGCGTCGTCCCCGTCTCGTCGACGACCTCCACCCGGACCCCCGTCCGCTCCGCCCACGACCGCAACCGCACCAACAACTCGTCCCGCTCCTTCGGGCTGCCGTGACCCACGCGCACCACCGTCCGGTCCGCCGTGAACCGTTCGGCCGCCCGCTGGATCAACTGCGCCGCCTCCTCCACGCTGACCGCGTGCGCCGTATGCACCACCCGGCTGTCCGCCAGCACCGCCAACCCCGGCCGCTTCCCCGGATCGACGCCGACGACCACCAGCCCCGCGTGCGCCTCCCCCTCCAAGACCTGCACCGCCGACTGCAACCCCGACTCCAGGTCCTCCTCCCCCTCCGCGTCGACGGGCACCGCCACCACCGGCACCTGCTCCGGCAGCCCGCCACGCACCGCGTCCCGCCAACTCGTCAACACCACACCCACCCCCGGACCCGGCGTCTCCCCGAACGCGAGACTCACAAACGGCACCTCCCGGTCCCGAAGCAGTCGCACCACGTCATGGTAGAGCCCAAAGTCACGCGTCAGGATCCCGATGCGCCGCCGTCGCCGCTCTGCCAGGGTCACGCCTCCAGCACGCGCGCCTTGGCGCGCGCGAACTCGTCGTCCGTCAACCGGCCGGCGTCCTACAACGCCGCCAACCGCTCCAACTCCTGCGCCACGGCCCGCCCCGGCGGCGTATCCACCGACGGCCTCCCGCCGCCCAGCATTCCCTGGGCGATCGTGGCCGCCAACACGCCGATCAACCCGATGCCCGCGAACATCAACACGCCCGCGATGACGCGTCCCGCGGTCGTGATCGGCACGACGTCGCCGTACCCCACCGTCGTCACCGTCACGACGCTCCACCAGATCACCTGCCCGAACCCGCCGAAGTCCGGGTTCGCATCGCGCTCCAACATCCACACGGCGAACGCCCCGCCCACGACCACGACCGTCGTCACCGTCATCGTCTTCATCAGGTGGCTGCGCGCCAGGAACGACCTCGTCACGCGGTTCAACCGCTTCATCCGCCCCACGACGCTGACCACCCGCACGATGCGCACGATCCGCACCGCGCGGACCAGACGGAACGCCCGCAGGAACCCCGCCTCCCCGGCCGCCATCGGGATCATGCCCGGCAGCTCCCACCAGTTGCGCCGCAGGAACCGCCGCCGGTCGTCGGTCCGCCACGCCCTCCACGCGAACTCGCCGGCGAACACGGCCACGATCACCCAATCCACCAGGATCAACGCCTCATGGGTCGCCGACGGCGGCTCGGCCACCTCGTCGTACACCAGGATCACAATCGACGCGACGGCCAACACCGTCATGAAGACGTCGCGCCCCAACCCCGTCCGGCCCGTCGTCCCCGACTCTCCTTGGTTTTTCATTGCGAAGCCGCTCCGTTGCCGCCGAATCAACTTCGAAAAGGATTTCAAGATTCGGTCCGCTGGGACAGCAGGGTGCACTCGCTGAGCAGTACGCGTCAGCAGACGTTGCCGATCGGGCGACA
>CAZXJU010000017.1:0-17174 GCA_964641035.1 uncultured Halobacteriales archaeon
AAGAACCTCCTGGCCGGCATCGTCGACAGCCGATCCAGCGTCGTCGAACCCGACGAGGCCCTCGGCGCCTTCCTCGCGCGGCTGGGTGAGAAGTTCGACGGGCGGCGCCTGCAGGCGACCCACGTCTACGACCTCGAGTTCGTACCAGCGGACGTCGCCGCCGCCAAACTCAACGCGCTCGGAGCCGCCTGCCGCCTCAAGGAGGTCGCCCAATGAGCGACGCCCCGTTGTTCCCGACCCAAGAGATCGGCAGCCTCGCCAAACCCATCTGGCGGCTCAAGGCCATCAGCAAGACCCGCACCATCGAGGACGCCGACGTCGACCAGGCGATCTCGGACGGCGAGAAACTGGGCATCGACGGGCTCGACGAACTGTCGGACCTGTTGCGCACCCCCGAGCCGACGGCCGAGGAGAAGGAACGCATCAAACGGTTCTCCAGCGTCTACGGCCTACGGTTCCTGGAGGAGTCCGGCCTCGACTGGGTGTACGACGGCGAACAGCTGCGCACCGAGATGTACGACGAGGCCATGCGCAACATCGAGAACGCCGAGAAACGCGGCTGGGTCCGCAGCTTCGACAACCGCTATTATATCAAACAGGCCATCACCGGTCCCCCCGGCATCGACGAGCCGTACCACCTCGACGAGTTCCGCTGGCTCCAGAAGCACGCAAGCAAACCCCTGAAGGTCCCCATCACCGGCGCCTACACACTCTTGGACTGGTCGTACGACGAGACGTTGGGGCGCGACGGCGAATGGTTCGGCGCCGGCGGCCGCCGGCGACGCGCCGAAGCGCGACACGAACTGGGTCTGCGGATCGCACGCGACGTGATCCGGCCCAACGTGAAGGCGCTCATCCACGCCGGCGCCCGCCGGATCCAGATCGACGAGCCGGCGGCGACCACCGTCCCGGAGGAGGTACCGCTGTTCGTCGAGACGTTCAACGAGTCCGTCAAGGGCCTGACCGGCGACTGCGAGTTCAGCATCCACATCTGCTTCAGCGACTATTCGCTGCTGTTCCCGCACATCCTCGAACTCGACGGCTGCACAGAGTTCGCACCGGAGTTCGCCAACGACGACCTGTGGACCCGCGGCACGACGGCGGACGACCGGCCCGGCTACCGGACCCTCGACCTGTTCCGCGACCACGACGCCCCGTTCCGCATCGGGTTGGGCGTGACCGACATCCACACGGACCGGCTCGAGACCGTCGGCCTCATCGAAGACCGGATCCACCATGCCGTGGACACGCTGGGCGACCCGGCGAAGGTCGCCGTCAACCCCGACTGCGGCCTGCGCACCCGGTCGTGGACGGTCGCCGGCGCCAAGCTCACGCGGATCGTCGAGGCGACGCAGAGCGTACGTGCCGAGCACGGCGAGGAGACCGTCACGGCGGCACGGCCGTGAACCCGTCCGGCGCGTCTCCATAATAGAACAGGGTCACGTAGAGCGTGTACCCCTGCTGGGCGCTTGCGTCGTCACCGGGGAAGACCAACGCGCACTGGTGACCGCCAGAGATCGGGAACCCTTGTTCCACGTCTAGGCGTAGGGCGCTCTCGCCGGTCGCCGTGCCGTACGTCTCGCCGCATGCGGCCGCCGTGGCGGCCGCCGCATCGACCCGAAGCGACGTCGCCACCCCTTGGGCGGGCGGCGTCCAGACCAGCTCGAACACGATGTCGCGCAAGCCCGAAGCCACCTGGAAATGGTGGCGCGGCAGGTCGCCTTCGGCGGCGGGGCCGCAGCCCAAACCCGCGGGCAGGCCGCAAGGGATCTCATCCTGGAAGATGAGTGTCTCGTCCCGCGGGGCCACCGTCGGGGCCTGGGTCAGCTCGAACTCGACGGTGACACGGCCGCCCTCGTTGAGGTCGTCGCGTAGCGTTTGGCTGCTGAATCCGTCCTTTGTCGCCACGACCACGACCGGCCCCGGGGCGACCTCGGGGATTTCAAAGCTCCCGTCGGGTCGCGTCATTTGGGTGTGGTTTGTGAGAAGGATCCGGACCGTCGCGTTGGCGACCGGTGTGCCGGCGTCCTCGAGCACACGGCCGTCCACGACACCCGGTCGCGGACGCTCGGAGTCGTCGCCGTCCGACTCGCCGCCGAAACACCCGGCAAGCGACATGATCGCCACCAGGGCCGACACGAGCAACGCGCGCCGCATCAAAGGGAACCCTCCGCGAACGTCTGGTAGCTGATCACGAGGACCTGGACGCTGGTGTCGCCGGCCAGCCGCACCGCCACGTTGAAGTCGCCGGCGCAGGACGAGTCGTCGGGGTCGACGCACGCCGGGTCCGCCCTGAGGTCGGCCAACGCGAATTTCTGGCCGAGCCCGGTGATCTCCCGTTGGAAGTACACCTGACCATCCGGTGGACCGGTCACCGTAATGTTGGCCGTGGCAGGCACCGTTGACTGGCGGCCGACGTAGGAGACACCGATTGCCATCCCGTCGGTAAACCGTTCGGCCAGCGGGACCGTCATCTCCTCGACGACTGGCGCCCCGGCTTCGCTTACCCGCGTTGCGACCAAGAGGTCTTCACCGCGGAAGAAGTGGTACGGGCTCGTGTACGCCTCGGCGATGTCGACCAGGTCCAACCGGATCACCCGGCTTCCGTTGGTGTCGCGGACCTCGAACGACGTGAACCATCGTGCCGGCTCGACGTAGTCGTACAGGACCGTCGTACCGCTCGGGCCTGAGGCGGACACGCGGAACCCTTCGGCGAACGTGCCCAATCCGAGGCTCGGTTGCAGAAGGATATCGCCCACGAAGTCCGACCGGAAGGCCATGGATTCGCCGAAGAATGCGGCGGACCATTGCTTGCCGTCGGTCAGCGGGAACCGGTACATGGAGACCGGTTCGCCGTCCTGGAAAGGCGACAGCGTCTCGGTCCCGATCCGGCCCAAGACGGGGTTCGTCGAATACACGGCGTGGTGCAGCGCCTGCGTCCGGTCGTCGGAGCCGACGACCCACAGGCCGTCGCGCTGGTCGGCCACCATCATTGTGAACGTCTGCGTCCGCTGACCGGGCACGTCCACGACGTACGTCCATCCCTGGCCGATCTGCCAGTCCGGCAACGGCGCCGAGATCTCCACGTCCGGCCGCGGCGTAGTCGGCGTGGCGTCGCCGTCGTCCCCCGAACCGGAGCCGCCGCTGCAGCCGGCTAAGCCCATGACCAGGACGAGGAGTAGAGCGGTCCGCCGCATTGGTGGGTACGATTCAGGGAGCCGTTCCTTATCTTTATTGGTAAAGCTGCCGCGCGTCCGCCGAAGCTTTAAAGGAGCCGATGGGCCTGAATAGGGATTGGAGGCGCCCGCCGGCGACCCGAGCCCCATGGACACATATGACTGCGATTTCTGCGGCAAGACGCTGGCCGACCCAATGCTCGCCTTCCTCGACCACCTGGACGAGGCCGACGACTGCAAGTTCTTGTGGCACGCGTGGCGTGGCAACCTCAAACGCGAAGCGGGTTCTTCGTGACCGGACGAATCCCGGACTGAACCCATGGATGCCCTTGAGCGCGCGGACGCACTCGTCGACCGCCTGAAGCGGCGCGGCTACGTAAAAACGCGGGCCGTGGAGGAGGCGTTGCGCACGGTACCCCGCAACGTGTTCGTCGAGACGTCCGGCCCCGGCGACGCCTACCGCGACGCGCCGCTTCCCATCGGACGCGGCCAGACGATCAGCGCGCCGCACATGGTCGCCATCATGCTGGAGGCGCTCGACCTGGCACCGGGCCAGAAGGTGCTGGAGGTGGGCACCGGCTCCGGATACCATGCCGCGCTCATCGGGCACGTCGTCGGCGCCGAGGGCCGCGTCGTCACGGTCGAATACGAGACCGAGCTGGCCGAACGGGCCGGGACCGCCCTCAGGGACGTCGGCGCGACCAACGTGCAGCTCGTCCAGGGCGACGGCGGCGAAGGCTGGCCTCACGAGGCGCCGTACGACCGGGTCAACGTCACGTGCGCGGCGCCCGGGATCCCGTCGCCGCTGGCCGACCAGACGAAGGTCGGCGGTCTCATCCTCATCCCGATCGGCCGGCACCCGTCGGCGCTGGTGCGCGCCAAACGGACCGACGGCGGCTGGGAGCGCGAAGACCTCGGCCCGTGCGCCTTCGTGCCCCTGCGCGGGCCCCACGGGTACGAGGATTAAGCCGGCCCGTCCGAGCCGCTCCCGCGGGCCGCCGCGTGCACGAACGCCCCGCCGACTTGACCAAATCTATTTATGGTCAGGCCAGGGGATGCTCGCCTCGCGGACGCCATGACCAAACTCCTCATCGTCGAGTCCCCCGCCAAGACGAAAACCGTCAGCAAGTACCTCCCCAAGGACTTCCGCGTCGCCTCCTCGGTCGGCCACGTACGCGACCTGCCCGCCAAGAAGGCCGACATCCCGAAAAGCATCCGGGACAAGGAGTGGGCCGATTTCGCCATCGACGTCGACCACGACTTCGAGCCGTACTACGTCGTCATCCGCGGAAAGAACAAGGTCATCACGGCGCTCAAGAAGCAACTCAAGGACGCCGACGAACTCTACCTGGCCACCGACAGCGACCGGGAGGGCGAAGCCATCGCGTGGCACCTGACCGAGGTGCTCAAGCCGAAGGTGCCGGTCCGTCGGATGGTGTTCCACGAAATCACCAAAGAGGCCGTGGAGGCCGCCATGGAGAACACGCGCGACCTCGACATGAACCTCGTCGACGCGCAGGAGACCCGCCGGATCCTCGACCGTCTCTACGGCTACACGCTGTCGCCACTGCTGTGGAAAAAGATCGGCGGCAACCTTTCCGCCGGCCGCGTCCAATCGGTCGCGCTGCGGATGATCGTCGACCGGGAACGCGAACGCCGCGCCTTCCGCAAGGGCACGTACTGGGACTTGACGGCGAAACTCGAGAAGGACGCCCAGGGCTTCGACGCCCGGCTCGTCGAGGTCGACGGACGGTCCGTCGCGACGTCCCGCGATTTCGACAAGGACACCGGGAAGCTCCTCGAAGGAAGCGACGCCTTCATCCTGGAGGAAGAGCAGGCGCGGAAGCTCGCCGGCGAACTCCGGACCGCCGCGTGGCGCGTCGCAGCCATCGAGGAGAACCAACGACAGTCGAGCCCGCAACCGCCCTTCATCACCTCGACGTTGCAGCAGGAGGCGAACAACCGTCTGAACCTGTCGGCCCGGCAGGCGATGCGGACCGCGCAGAAGCTCTACGAGGAGGGGCACATCACGTACATGCGTACCGACAATCCGAGCCTCAGCGAGGAAGGCACCAAGGCCGCCCGGGCGGCCGCCGAGGCGCACTACGGCCGCGAGTTCCTTCATGGGTCGGTCCGCACGTACGAACACAAGAAGGGCAAGGGCGCGCAGGAGGCGCACGAGGCGATCCGGCCCGCGGGCACGCGCTTCAAGGACCCCGACGAGCTTAGCGGGCTGAGTGGGCCCGAGAAGAAGTTGTACGCCCTCATCTGGCAGCGGGCGGTCGCCTGCCAGATGGCCAACGAACGGTACACGTCGACGACGATCGACCTGAAAGCCGACGAGGCACGCTTCGTCGCCACCGGCAAACGCACCGACTTCCCCGGGTACCGTCTGGCCTGGCCGACGACCGGCAAGGGCGACACGGAACTGCCCAAACTCGCCAAAGGCGATCCGGTCGACTGCCTGGACGTCGAAGCCGAAGGCCACGAAACCAAGCCACCGGCCCGCTTCACGGAAGCCACGCTGGTACGCGAGATGGAGAGCGCCGGCATCGGCCGCCCGAGCACGTACGCCGACATCCTCAGCAGGATCCGGGACAAGGGCTACGTGATGGTACGCGGCAAGGCGATGACGCCGACGCTCACCGCGTTCGCCGTGATCCGGCTTCTGGAGAACAACTTCCCGAAGCTCGTCGACACCGAGTTCACCGCACGGATGGAGGAGCGGCTCGACGAGATCGCCGCCGGCGAACGGGAATCCACACCCTACCTCCACGAGTTCTTCCACGGCGACGACGGCCTCAAGGCCCTCGTGGACAAACAGATGGACCAGATCAGTCCCTCCGAAGCCAAAGAGATCGACCTTCCAGGCCTGCCGTACCCCTTGCGGATTGGCCGCTACGGACCCTACGTACAGGCGGAGGTCAACGGCGAACGCGTCACCGCAAGCATTCCCGACGACACGCCACCGGACGAGTTGACGTCGGAACTCGTCCAGAAGCTCGTACGCCGCGAACGCGAAGGCCCCCAATCGCTGGGCGACCACCCAGAGACCGGCGACCCCGTCTACCTCCTGTTCGGCCGGTACGGCCCCTACGTCCAGTTGGGCGAGACGCCAAAGGAGAAAGGAGCGCCCAAACCCACCCGCACCTCCGTCCCCGACGACATGGACGCCGAGAACCTATCCTTCGAAGACGCCGTCTTCCTCCTGTCCCTGCCACGCGAGCTCGGAAAGCACCCGGACGACGGCGGACGGGTGTTCGCCCACCTCGGCCGCTACGGACCGTATGTGGCCCACGCGCCCGCCGGCGAAGGCTCGACCGAGTTCCGGAGCCTGCAAGGGACCGACCACCTCCGGTCCGTCACGCTCGAGGAGGCCGTCGAAATGATCCGTCAGCCGAAACCCGGCCGCCGCGCCCGCGGAAAACCCCGCGTGATCCAAGACTTCGGAAAGCACCCCGACGACGACAAACCCGTCCAACTGCTCGACGGCCGATACGGCCCCTACGTCAAACACGGCAAGACGAACGCCAACGTACCCAAGGGCACGGACCCAGCAAAACTGTCCCGCGAAGAGGCGCTCGAACTCGTCGCCCAGAAGGCCGCGCAAAGCAAATGACGTCGTCGCCTGACCCTTCAATCCATCCGAGGCCAAGCCGGACCGGGGGTTCACGGACCCGATGAACCCGCTTGTCGTAAGCGACCACGACGAAGCCGCCGAACGGCCTGGAGGCGACTAGTCCGTGGACCGCGAAAAGGCTGAGACCTTCTTCCTGGCGGGCCTCCTGCTCGTCGTCGGCTACGTCACGTACCTTGTCTTCCGGCCGCTTCTCGACTTCATCGTCATCGGGTTCCTGCTCGCCTTCGCGTTCCACCCCCTCTACCGTTGGACGCTCGAACGCGTCAAGCGGCCGCCGTTGGCGGCGACGCTGATGATCCTGCTCGTCCTCGTCGTCGTCCTCTTGCCGCTCTTCGTGATCCTCGGGTACCTGCTCCAGGACATCCAGGGCTTCATCGTCAACTTCTCTGCGGAGGATACCAAACGGTCGTTGACCGACGCGCTCGTGAGCCTGGCCGCCTGGTTCGGCGTCGAAGGCGCAGCGGAGACGATCGACCAGGCGACGGCGGACCTGGTCGACTCCGCCTTCGCCAGCCTCGCCGCCGTCTTCGGCGAGTTCGCCCGGCAGCTGCCGCGCGTCCTGGCGCAGGCGCTCTTGGGGGTCTTCGTCGTCTTCTTCACGCTCTACTACGGGTTCACCGACGGCCGATCGTTCGTGGCCGCGATCCGTGACGTGCTGCCGTTGCACGCCGACGAGAAGGACCTGCTGATCGAGGAGATCCGGAAGACCACCGACGGCGTGTTCGTGGGCCACATCCTGATCAGCCTCATCCAGGGCGCCGTCGGCACGATCGGTTTCGTCCTCTTCGGCGTGCCTCGTCCGTTCTTCTGGGGGTTCGTCATGGTCGTCTTGGGGATCCTGCCGATCATCGGCCCGGTACTCGTGTGGTTGCCGGTGGGCATCTACCTGCTCGTCGTCGGCCGCACGATTCCGGGCGTCGGCGTCCTGATCTGGGGTGGAATCCTCGTCTCCACCATCGACAACGTGCTGCGGCCGAAACTCATCGGCAACCGCGCCGACATCCACCCGTTCCTCGTCCTCGTCGGCGTCCTGGGCGGGATCGCCGTGTTCGGATTCAGCGGGTTCATCATCGGACCGCTCGTCATCAGCCTCTTCTTGGCCTCGGTCAAGGTGTTCAAACACCACTGGGAGACGGACGAGGGCGAAAACTGGGAAGACCACGAATACCATGACATCCGGGCGCCGCCGGCATCGTCGGGGCCCTCCGAATCGCCGGACGCGGAATCCGGGGAATCGCAGTGACCCCGCCGAATGCTATTCCTCGGTCGGGTAGTGCCGGCGCCACACGCCGTCGGCCTGCACGGCAATCTTTCCGTAATCTTGCAGACGGTCCGCGTTGTACGCCACCGTCTTCCGCGGCAACTGGAGGTTTTTCGCCAGTTCCTTCTGCGTGCGTCCGGGCTCGGCGCGGATTGCCCCAAGAAGCCTTTCTTGCACGTCGGTGAGGTACGGCTCGTCGGCGGAGGCACCGAGCGGCCAGAACCGCGTCCGGACGCCGTGCCGTCGGCTGCGAAGAAGGTCGTGACGCTCCAACACGCGTACGTGGTATGCGAGCGACCCGCGGGGAATCTCCGTGCGGCGGCGCAGGTCGGCGAGGCTGAGGCCGGGGTTGGCCCGCACCGCGTGGACAATCGATTCGCGCCGCTCATGGTCGAGCGCCTCGTCGCGGCGGATCCGTGAGAAGCCAGGAAGGGCCGCGATCCGCCGCAGAAGGAGGAAACGCCAATGCGGGACCGCCAAAACGGCCGCGAACGCCAGCACCGCGAGCGCGCCCCCAGCCCAAGCGCCGGTCGCCGGCCATGAGGCGGGCCACGCTCCGTCCTCGACGACATCGACGCGGACGTCGGTCCGCAGGAGGTCGACGGCTCCCGCCGCCGTCTCGTTCTCCAACCCGCCACTCCTCCAGTGCGCGAGCGTGGAGGACGGATCGACCGTGTCGCCCACCAGGCGGTGACCGGACGCCGGGCCAAGGCGCACATATTCCATCTGCGACCATCCGTCCGTGGCGCTCTGCCCGCACGGATGGTCGCCCCATGGCGTCGCGTTGAGGTCCCCGACCTCGCACAACAAGGCGGTCCGAAGCTCGATGACGCGGGAAAGGCGGACCGTCGCGGTCACGGCATCGTCAAGCTCGTCGTCGAAATCCAGCTCGACGGAGAACGCGAGCCGGGCTTGCTGGCGACTCGCGGCGTCGGTCTCCCGGATGCCGTCCGTGTGGACAGACAGCTCGTGGATCCCGCGAGGCGCCGCGTCCTCAAAACGTACCATCGAAAGCCCGGCCACGCAATCCGAGTCTGGGTCCTCGAATTGCCTGGAAAGACGGTCCTCGAACGAGTCTGCCTCGTCGTCGCGTACGTGGCCGTCGCCGTCGCCGAACTGGTTGTCCACCCTTTCTCGCAGGTCCGCCGCCGGCTGGCCGACGTACCCGATGGCCACCTCCACGACGGCTTCGTCTACAGCCACTTCCACCTCAACCCATTTCCAACAGACGTTCGCGGTGGCCGTCGGAATCATAAGGACGACGGCGACCGCGGTGAGTAAGAGCGCGCCGGCCCGCATGGTGCGTCGAGCGCGGCGTTCTCGTAATAAGCGTATTGGCCAGGTTTTCTCCATGGCCGCGCACGACGGAGAAACGTCGACCAATCTCCTCTTGTAACCAGGACGCCACGTCTCGGCCGATGAACAGCCGACCGCACGCGATTCCGCTCGTTGCGATGATGCTTGCTTTGGTGGTCCTCTCCGGCTGCCTTGGCGCCGCCGACTCGGAGACGGTCTCAAGCGAGAATGGCGGACCCGACGAACCCACGGAGAACGTTGCGTGGCGCAATCTTACCTGGGGCGTCGACGCGTCCGTGTGGGAAGAGACGTTCAAGGGGACGTTCGCCCCGACGGACTCGGAGAACCCATGGGGCGACACTTTGGGCGCCGTGCCCGGCGCTTCGGAACCCGAACGCCGGCACGACGTCTCCGACGCGGTCCCGATCGGCCTCCCGGTCTATCTCGAGGCCGAGTTCAACGCGGAGATGCAGGAAGGAGACCTCGACTTCGATTTCGAGATAGACGACGCCGTCGTCTGGGACATCAACGGGGACGCCCCGTTCGGTGGGTATACGCTCGAACGTTGGGTGGTCGTGCGCAACGGCGCCGGCCCCGTCGAGGCCGTCGTGACGTACGACGAGAACGACGGACCCGAGGACGTAACGTACAACCTGCGTGTGCGAGTCGAGACGATCGCCGAGTCCGTGCCGCCCGGTCTCGCATTGATCACACCGTTTCTAGCGGAAGGCGTGACGCTACGGGCCGACGTCCTCGACGACGACCCGGACACCGTCCTCGGCGTATGGGACCCCGCCGACCGGTTCCTCGGCTACACGGACCTGACGGCCGGCAACTGGACGCACAGGGTGCCCGATGACGGACCGCCGGGCGAGTATGTTCTGGTCGCAGGGAGCCTCGGCGGCGCCGTTCACGTGCAGGTCCAAGGCGGCGACTTGGTATTCGCACCGCGCATCCCGGACCTGATCCGGTCCGAGGGCGAGACGGTCTTCGGAGCCGACCGCATCGAATGGACGTATCCGATGAACGAGGTGCCGCTGGTGCACGGCATCCAGATGAAAGGCCGGGCGGTCAACGAGAAGATGGCGCTGCGGATCGAATCGCCGGCGGGAACCGTCCGCGATTTCGAATGGGAAGGGCCGTGGACGCAGAACCCCCAGTTCGTGTTCACGACTTGGTTCGCCGAACCGACGGTCGTCGCGGGCGATTACCACGCCGTGGTTGACTTCGGCACCACCGCCGGCGCGAACGCCGTCGAGGCGACGCCCGTCTCCTGGACATACGAGCGGTGAAACGCTATGCGCTGTTGGAGCGTGATGGACAATGGCCGACGAAATTTATGATATACCTACGACGACACCTGCGACGGTGATGACAAGTCACATCCGGAGGGCCATCGCCCTCATAGCAATCCTGGCCATGACGACGGTCTCTGGCTGCGTCGCGCCGCCGCCTTCCGACGATGCGGCGGACGAGTCGACGACGCCTCCCGCGTTCGACGGTGAGCTCCCGTGGGGGCTCTCCGAATGCCGCTATATCGTCTCATGGGGTTTCGTGGATGGCGACAAGATTGCGCCGTATCTGCCCGAAGGGTTCACGGTAAGGCGCTCCGACGGAGTCGCTGGCCTTCCGACCCCCGCCAGCGACACGTTGTTCGGCCTCGACGCGATGACCTGTGAGTCAGGCCAAGGATTGGATGGCGTCGAGGCCCCTATGGACGCGGGATACGTGTGGGCAGCCGCCGACGCGCCCGAATCGTTCCTGCAGGACGGAATCCCCGCAGCCGAACACTACGTGAAATGGGAGGTCCTCGTGCCGGACGACGCGCGACGCGATTTTTTGTCGGCGTACGAAGTGCCGGTGTATGACGGATCGGCTTCCGTCCGGGACACGGCCTTGGGAAAGGACGCGGAATTGCATCTTGACGGGGTCGGGACCCTTACCATCCAGACGGTGGAGAGCCGAACGATGGGCGCGTTCGACGGGGAGTTCGTGAAGTTCACCGAGTCCGCCGACGGAGTCGTCGCGTGGCGTGCCCACGCCGTTTCGGGCGAGCGAACGACGGGCGACGCGGTCCTCTCCTTCCCGGAAAGTTCGTGGATGGCTGAGGTTGTCGGAGACACGACGCTACGCGGCGGCTTCCATTCCGGGACTTGGACGTATGAGCCGGCCCGCCTGGTGTTTCTGGAAATAGAGTAATCCGACGGCAGGATCAGCGGAAGCGCGGTTACATGCCGCGGCTTTCTTTGGCCTTGACGCGCAGCTCGGAAGTCCGGCAGCGGCGGCAGCGGGTCGCCTTGGGCGGGTTCTTCGCGCCGCACCGCATGCAGATCTTCTTATCGAGGGTGCGCGCCTCGGCCTCGGGGAAACGAGCCATAGGGAACAATCCCTCCACCTACGTCGTGTAGAAATAAGTTTGGGAAACGGGCGCCACTACCCGTTCGCTTTGCCCCGGCCCCGAATCCATAGCAACGCGACGACGAGGCCGGCGGCCACCGCCGCCACGGGGACGCCGGGCGCTGGGCCGCCCTCGTCGTGGCCTTCGGGGTCCGGTCCGGCCGGCGGTTCGCCGTTGGCGGCGGGTGCGCCGGATTCGAGCGTGAGCGGACGGCCCACGTCGGTCCAGTCGACGTACGTCGGGTCCGATTTGAACTGGACGACCTCCGACCATCCGAACGGTCCGGCGAGCGTGGCGCCGGCCGCCTCTGCGCTCATGAACTGCCTGGGTACGTCCACGCGGTAGACGCCGCCGGTCGCGGTCGCGTCGGGAAGGCCGATGCAGTCGTCCGCGACCGACCCGTTGACGCGACCGTCGGGCGTGGCCGGGCAGGCGAAGCCTGCCGCGTAGTAGGCTCCGTCGTAGACGAGTACGGTGAAGCCGGCCATGTAATGCCGCTCGTCGACCCGGAAGACGACGCCGATCTCCCCGTGGGGCGGCGCGGCTGGGAGGTCGACGACCTCGATCTCGACAAGGAGGTGTGTCTCGTTGCTCTCCGTCAGGCGGATCGATACGATGTCGTATGCCTCGAACCCGGCACCCACGGGCGTGAGGCCTGGACCCGCGTCGCCGGCCGGGTCCTCGACCTGTGCGTCGGGCAGCGCGGTCGCCGCGTGGACGGTGGCCACGACGAGCAACGCGGCCAGGATCAGTCCCGCGCGGGTTGCCAGCACGCCATCACCACGCCGCCTGGGACCTGGAACCAGAAGAAGCTTCCCATCCCGGGGACATCCGTGCGCGGCAGGACGATCTTACCGCCGGCCTTCTCCACCTTCGCTTGGGCGGCGTCGAGGTCGTCGACGAGCACGTAGTTCGTCACAATCGGGCTCTCGGCATCGCCTGCACCGCGCAGGCCGCCCCGGCCGCCGCCGGGCGCCTGAAGCATGAAATAGTCGCCGTCGGGCGTCGTCGTCTTTTCGAATTTCCAATCGAAGACATCCGTCAGGAATTTCTTGGTGGCGGCCGGATCTTTGCTGACGAGTTCCGTGTGCACGATGCTTCCGACGGGCGGCATTTCGGGTGCCTCTTCGCTTGCCATGGGAGCCGATAGGTTGCGCCAATTCTTAAGTGGACTAGGGTCTTGGCTGATAGTCCATGTCCGACGGCCCACGAACGCCGTCCGAGGATCTCGGGTACCAGGCGGCGCTCATGGAGCGGGCCCTGGAGTTCCTTGGGCGCAAATGGGCGCTCTTGGTGGTCCGGGACGTGGCGTTCCTTGGCTTGAACCGTTTCGGTGAGATCATTCGGAACAACGACGGCTTGACGCCACGAATGTTGTCCCGACGGCTTCGCGAACTGACGGACGAGGGCGTCCTGCAGCGGTTCGAGGACGGCGCCGACGTACGGTATGAAGCCACGGAGAAGGGCATGGACGCATTGTACATCCTGTTCGCGTTCCTACGGTACGGGGTGCGGCACATGCGGCGTCCCGACGAGCCGGCGTCTCCGTCGGAGCCGCGGCCGGTCGACGAGGAAGCCTCGCGGTCGGGCCCCGAGTGACCTGGTCCACGAACCACCTCGTTATATTGCACCGGCCGTTTGTGCGGCCGCGATGCTCGTCGCCCAGGGCCTGACGAAGACCTACGGGACCACGGACGCCGTCAAGGACGTGGATCTGCGGCTCGACGCCGGACGCGTCGTCGGACTCGTCGGCGCCAACGGGGCGGGAAAGACGACGACGATCAAAATGCTCGCCGGCCTCGTCGAACCCACGGCCGGCTCCGTCCTCGTCGACGGCGCCAAACCCACCAAGGCGTCCACGCGCAGTCGGATCGGCTACCTGCCGGAGGATTCGCCGCTTTACGAGGACGAGACCGCCGTCTCCTACCTCCGCTTCTTCGGCGGATTGTACGGCATGAGCCGCCAGCAGACGAAGGCCCGGACCGACGAACTGCTCGGATGGCTGCGCCTGGAGGAGTCCCACTGGAAGAAACCGATCGGCAACCTCAGCAAAGGCCAGAAACGAAAGGTCGCCATCGCCCGATGCCTCCTGCACGACCCGCCCGTCGTGCTCTTGGACGAACCGACCAGCGGCCTCGACCCGTTCACCTCGCGCGAAGTGGAGACCGCCGTCCGCCAGATGCGCGACGACGGCAAAGCCGTACTCCTGAGCGCCCACAACCTCGCGCAGGTGGAGGAACTGTGCGACGAGATCCTCATCGTCCACCACGGACGCTTGGCCACGCGGGGCACATTGACCGAGCTGCGGGAACGATGGGGCACGCAACACTACGTGGTCCGCGGCACCGTCGCGTTCCCGAAAAGCAAGCCCGACGGCTCCGTCCACGTCGCCGAGTTCGACCGCCTGGCCGACGTCGAAACGGCGATGCAGGCGATCCGGGACGCCGACGGGATCGTCCTCGAGGTGCAGGCGGCGCCGCCCAGCCTGAAAGACATCCTGCAGACGGCCGCCGGAGAGTAGACCGATGGGAAGCGTACTGCGCATCGCGGCCCAGGAAGCACGCCGGTACCGGCCCCTGCTGACGTGGCGGATGCTGGCGGCCGCCGCCGTCCTCGGCCTGCTGCTCGGCGCCGCCTGGCCGTTCCTGACGCTCACCTCCATCAACCCGGACGCCGGCATCTTCGTCGTCGAGACGGAAGAGGACAACCCGCTGATGCCGGTGCTTCGCGCCGACCCCAGCTTCGACATCCGGACCCCGGTCACCGGCCTGTACCAGGACGCCGACGCCGACCTGCTCATCATCGACGACCGCGTCTTCTTCGACCCGGCACGCGACAAGAGCCAAGCCGCCGCGCGGGAACTGGAATTGGCCGCCGAACGATGGCTCGACCAGTCCCTTGCCACCGAGGACGACCCAGCCGCCGCCTTCCCCGTGCGCGTCAACCTCGTCTTCCAGTCCCGCACCACCATCGGCACGCCGGCACCGACGACGCCGCCCCCGGACGGAAACGAGACCGACGGGACCGACCCGACGCCGCCACCCGGCGACGCCGACCAACAGGCGATCCTCGACCAGACCGGCACGCAACAACGCGACCTCACACCCAGCCAGGTCGAACCGCCGTTCCCCATGGAAAGCCTCCTCCTCACCTTCGCTTACCTCATCCCGATGAACCTCATCGGCCAGTTCTACTCCGGCAGCTTCTTCGGCGAACGCACCGCCCGAACCGGCGTCATGCTCCTCTCCGCACCGACCACCGGCGGCCGCATCGTCCTCGGGAAAAGCCTGCCGTACATCCTCCTCACGCTGCTCCTCACCGTCGGCATCACGATCGCCATCGGCGCCGGAATCATCGGCTTCCTCGCCGCGCTCCCAATCGTCGGCTTCGTGCTCGCATCCAGCCTCCTCCTCGGACTGCTGGCACCCCACCCGCGCGCCCTCACCTTCCTCCTGGTCACGACGACAGTCCTGCTCAGCACCTTCCTCTTCCTGCCCGCCGTCTTCGTCGACATCCACCCGGTCGCCTTCATGAGCCCCGTCAGCGTCATCAGCCACGCGATCCGCGGCACCATCGTCGGCTGGGGCCCCTTCCTCTACGCGACCCTGCCGATGGCGTTGGCCACCGTCGTCCTGGCCGCCGTCGCCGTGCCCGTCTACCGCGAAGAACTCCTGTTCGGGCCGCGCGGCATGGTCAGCAAGACCGTCGCCGCGTGCGCCATCCTCGTCAAACGCCCCAGCATGGTGTTCGCCGCCGGCGTCGCCGCCGTCCCGTTCGCCATGGCGCTCGAACTCTTCGTGCTGCTTTTCGCCATCGCCCTCAACGTGGAGACGGCGTTCCTCGTCTTCCTGTTCGGCGCCGCCCTCGTCGAAGAGGCGCTCAAAGGCCTCGGCGTCTTCGCCCGCCACCGCGCCGACGCCACCGCCAGACCTTGGGTCACCGGCCTCCTGGTCGGCGCCGGCTTCTTCGTCGGTGAGAAACTCGCGCTGCTGCTCGGCCTCGTCGGCTTCGGCCTCTTGGACCTCGGGCCCGACGTGCTGGCCACGTTCGGCATCGCTTCCAGCGTCCTCCTCGTCGCCGCCCCGTTGGCACTGCACGTGGTCACCGCCACGGTCACGGCGTACCTGGCGCGCCGGGGCGCCGGCGGTGCCACCCTCGGCGTGTGGGCCGCCGCGCTCGTGCATGCCGCGTACAACGCCGCGATCGTCTTCCGCCTCGGAGGCATCGTATGACGCGCCGGATCCTGAAGCTGGCCGGCAAGGACCTGCGCGACATTCTGCGCGAACGCAGCATCGTGCTTGCGCTGGTCACCCAGCTCTTCGTCGCCGCCTTCAGCGCCTTCCTCACCTTCGGCCTCGTGGGCCTCTACGATCCGCAGGCCATCGACCAGTTCCCCGAGACCGACGTGGCGTACGTCGGCCCGGGCGGCTTCGACGTCTACCTGGAAGATGCCGGCAACCTCGACGTCACGCGCCCGGCGACGGTCGCCGACGCGATCCAGGCGTTCCAAGACGGCGACGTGCGCGCCGTCGTCCAGGAGACCCACAACGGGACCGAAGGCGAACGCAACGTCACAATCATGATGGGCGAAGGCGAGGTCCAAACCACGCTGCTGGTCACCCAGCTGCGCGACCTGTTGCGCAACTACGAGCGGGACCTTCGTGAGGAGCGGTCCGACCGGATCGAGCAGCAGCTCGTCTTCGTCGAGACGGACGCGGACCCCGGCGTCTTCTTCGGGTTCGCCTTCGGCATCCTCCTGCCGCTTCTCGTCGCGACTCCCGTGTTCCTGTCGGGCGCGATCACCGGCGACGCGCTCAGCCAGGAGATGAACACGAAGACCATCCTGTTGTTGCGGGCGAGCCCCATCAGCACGTTCGAACTGGTCGCCGGCAAACTCACCACCCCGGTCTTGCTGGCGCCGGCGCAGGTCTGGCTGTGGATCCTCCTGCTGCAGGCCAACGGCATCCCCGTCCAGAACGTCGGATGGCTGCTTGCCGCCACCGGCGTCTGGGCGCTCGTGCTTGCCGCCGCGGGCCTCCTCGTGGCGATGGCGTTTCCCCGCCAAGGCCACGCGCAGGCCGCGTACACGCTGCTGGTCCTGGTCGTCGCGTCGCTGAGCTTGGCGTTGCCGCAGAGCCCGCTCAACCTCGTGGCACGACTGGCGGTCGGCAACCCGAGCATCGAGACGTTCGTGAGCCTGGCGATCAACGCCGTCATCGCGGCGGCGCTCTTCGCGGGCGCCTGGTGGGCCGCGTCGCGACGATTCGGGGCGACGGGCTCGTGATCACTCTGCTTCAGCCGTCGTCTCGGCCCGCTGCACCCAATCCAACAGCGCGTCGGCGGCCGCGGCATGGTCGCGCACGACGACGTCGGCGCCGGCGGTGCCCAACACCGGCTTCTTGA
>CAZXJU010000018.1:0-7383 GCA_964641035.1 uncultured Halobacteriales archaeon
CGACGCAGACCTGGCCCCACTGGTTGACGGCCGTGTTGTGTTCGCTGAAGATGTACGACGTTTGGTCGTAGGCCCGGTCGTCCTCGATCTCGGGTTGGACGGGGAGGATCCACGTGCCCATCGCGACGGGGTTCGTCGGGTCCGTCGTGTTGATCACGGTGACCGGTCCCGGTCCGCCGGTGAAGCGTTCTCCGGCGCCGATCGTGATGTGTGTGGTCCCGTTGCCGTAGAAGAGGGCGGGTGCGGGCGACTGTTCGTGCCACGCGGTGGCGCCCGGAATCCCGTTGGTGTCGAGGGAGCCGAGGAGCACCGGGTCGCTCGGGTCGTTGATGTTGTAGATGCCCAGCGGGCCCACCTCGTCGGGGCCTCCGGTGCCCGTGTAGAGCAGCATGTCGCCGGTCACGGGGTGCGGCTGGATCGCCGTGTCGTGGCGGCCGGGCACCTGGGACATGAATTCGAGGCAGCCGTCGTCCTTCAACAGGTAGATTTCGACGGCGTTGTTGGCGACGATGATCGTGCCGTTGTCATAGGTCGCCGTCTCGAGGTTGTGGACGGCGGACGTCGGCGTGTAGCAGAGCGCCTTGGGGTTTGACGGGTCTTGGATGTCGACGGTGATGACCCCGTTGTCCTGGTCGCCAGTGGGCGTCGGGATGCCGTTGTAGTCGGTGCATTGGCCGACCGGGCTGAACGTGTAGAGTCCGGTGCCCTGGCATCCAACGAAGAGGTATTTTCCGCCGTCGCTGATGCGGACGTCCCAGTTGTCGTTGCTGGAGTAGAAGTGACTCAACACCTCGGGGTTGGCGCGGTCGGAGATGTCGACGAGTGTGAACGCCCGTGCGCCGGTCAACGTGGCGACGACCGCCAGGTCGCCGTGCACGTCGACTTCGCCATACCCGCCAGACCAGACGTACGGCTCCAACCCGTCCAACAGGTCGCTGAAGCCGACGAGTTCGAGGTTGTGGGATTCCGTGTGGAGTTGGCGCACGTCATGGGCGTGCACGATGTCGAACGCGTCCGAGAACGGGTAATCGGGGACCTCGGGCACCTTGAACTTGGTCCAGGATTCCGGGGTGATCTCGTCGTCGCCGGCTGCGCCGCCGTCGTCGCCGAGGTTGGTCAAGCAGCCGGCCAGACCGACCGTCGTCAGAAGGACCGCCGTTCCGAGGATTCGCAGGAGGTTTTCGCCCATTTGTACCACGTCACCCACCGACTCCTGATGTGCATATAAATGGTTTGCGTCAATCGGGTTGGGCGGTGCGGGCCAACACGGCCAATTCCGCCGCCTCCTCCGGCGTCGGATGGAGCCCCGAATCCGCTTCGAGCGACTCGATTTCCTGGACGAAGGTGTCGATCTTGGAAGCCAAGCGGACGGGGTTGGCAGCGCCGCGTTTCTCCTGTTCCAAGAAATCACGCAACGGGGAGACGAGCTGCGCGTACGCGACGACGAGCCGTTGCGTCCGTTCCAGTCCGGACGCGTCGGCGCCGGCGTCCTCCGCCGCGGCGTACTCCTCCTCAAGGCGCGCCAGGCTGTCCCGGCACGCCAGCAGCGTGGATTCGATCTCGGACCGCAACGCGTCGAAGCTCACCGCATCACCGTCCCACCGTCCACCACGACGGTCTGGCCCGTGACAAAGCTCGCCAGGTCCGACAGCAGGAAGAGGATGGCGGTGGCGGCTTCCGACGGTTCGCCCCAGCGGCGGAGACTCGCCTCGTCGGCCAACGCGGCTTTCTCCTCGTCGGAGTAGTCCTCCTGGTGTGCGGTCGCGATGTTACCAAGCGCCACGGCGTTCGCGCGAATCCCGTCGCTGCCGTGGTTGCGTGCCACGTCCCGCATCAGGCCGAGGACGGCGGCCTTCGCCTCCGTGTACGGCGTGCCTTTGTGGCCCGTGAGCGCCGGGGTACTCGACACGTACACGACGGCGCCGCCGCCGGCCCCGCGCATCCGTGGAATCGCATGACGCGTACACAAGCGGGCCCCGACCACGTCCACGTCGGCCACCTGCTGGAACGCGTCGACAAGCTCGGACGCGTCGAATTCGTCCAGGTCCCGGTCCCACCATTCCTTCCGGAAGGGGTACCCAGCGTTGTTGACCAGGCCGTGGAGTGGCCCGACGCCCCAATCGTCGAGCGCGGAATACAATTCGGCCACCGCGTCCGGGTCGGAGACGTCGCACGCGACGCCAAGCGCCTCGGCACCGTACGCCTCGGAGAGCTCGGCCGCGGCGGCGCGCGCATCCGCCTCGTGCCGACTGGTCACCACGACGTGTGCACCATGCTCGGCCAATCGGTCGGCGGTGGCGCGCCCGATGCCGCGGGTGCTGCCGGTCACCAGGACGACCTTGCCGGCCAACCCGAGGCCTGCCGGATCCTTCTTGCCCACGCGGCGCGCCAACCGACCGGGCGTTTACAAGCGTTGCCGCACGCCCGGACCGGCAAACGCTAAAGACGCACGCCGGCCTAGGGGACGGCACCATGCCGCAGGGCAAGCGAGCCAACGTGAGTCGCGAGGAGGCACTCGAGTACCACCGGCGAGAGCCACGCGGAAAGATCGAGGTCGTCGCCACCAAGCCGGCCGTCACCCAACGGGACCTCTCGCTGGCGTACACGCCCGGCGTCGCCGAACCGTGCCGGGAGATCGCCAAGGACGCCGACCTCAGCTTCCGGTACACGACGCGCGCGAACCTGGTCGGCGTGATCAGCAACGGGACCGCGGTCCTCGGCCTGGGCGACATCGGCCCGGAGGCCTCCAAACCGGTGATGGAGGGCAAGGGGATCCTGTTCAAGCGGTTCGCGGACATCAACGTCTTCGACATCGAGGTCGCGGAGAAGGACCCCGAGGCGTTCATCGAGACCGTGGCCCGGCTCGAGCCGACCTTCGGCGGCATCAACCTGGAGGACATCAAGGCGCCCGAATGCTTCCGGATCGAGGCGGCACTGCGTGAACGCATGGCCATCCCCGTCTTCCACGACGACCAGCATGGGACGGCGATCATCACGAGCGCCGCGCTGCTCAACGCCCTCGAATTGGTGGGCAAGAAGATCGAGGACGTCCGCATCGTCGTCGCGGGCGCCGGCGCCGCCGGCATCGCCTCCGCCCGCCTGTACGAACGGTTGGGCGCCAAACGCGAGAACATCATGCTCACCGACTCCAAGGGCGTCATCTACGACGGCCGGACGGAGGGGATGAACGAGTACAAAGGCGAGTACGCGCGGAAGACGGACGCGCGGACGCTTGCCGACGCGATGGACGGCGCGGACGTCTTCCTGGGCCTCTCCGCCCCCGGCATCGTCGACCAGGAGATGGTCGCGTCGATGGCCGACGACCCGATCGTGTTCGCCTTGTCGAACCCGGACCCGGAGATCCTGCCGGAGGACGCGCACGCGGCGCGCGACGACGTCATCATGGCCACCGGCCGCTCCGACTACCCGAACCAGGTGAACAACGTCCTCGGGTTCCCCTTCATCTTCCGCGGGGCGCTCGACGTGCGCGCCAAGACGGTCAATGACGAGATGGAGATGGCGGCCGTCCGCGCCTTGGCCGACCTGGCGCGCGAGGACGTGCCGGACAGCGTCATCAGCGCCTACGGCGGCGACGCGATCCAGTTCGGGAAAGAATACCTGATCCCGAAGCCCACAGACCCGCGCGTGCTCCTGTGGGTCGCCCCCGCGGTGGCGGAGGCGGCAATCGAGAGCGGTGTCGCCCGCAAGGAGATGGACCTTTCGGCGTACCGGGACGAGCTGGAGGCGCGCCTGGGCAAACAGTACGAGATGATGCGGATCATCCTCAACAAGGCCAAGGAGTCGCCTCGCCGCATCGTCTTCCCTGAAGGAATGAACGACAAGGTGCTGCGCGCCTGCCAGATCCTTACCGACGAGAGGCTCGCCAAACCGATTCTGCTCGGCGACCCCGCGATCATCAAGGAGAAGCACAAGAAGCTGGGCCTGTCGTTCCCGCTGGAGGTCGTCGACCCGTGGGAGGACGACCGCATCGGCCGGTACGCGGACACGGTCTACGAAAAGCGCAAACGCAAGGGCGTCACGCGCAAGGAGGCGGAAGAACTCCTGCGCAACCGAAACTACTGGGGCGCGGCGATGGTGGCCGCCGGCGACGCGGACGGGTTCATCAGCGGCGTCGGCTTCCACTACCACGAGGCGCTCAAACCGTGCCTCGAGGTCATCGGCGTGCGTCCCGGTGTGACGCGTGTCGCCGGATGCTACATGATGACCTTCCGGGACCGGGTCCTGTTCTTCGCGGACGCCACCGTCAACATTGAGCCGGACGAGGAGGACCTGGTCGAGATCGCGAAGGCCGCGGCGCGCGTGGCCCGCAAATTCAATGTGGAACCCCGCGTGGCCATGCTCAGCTTCTCGAACTTCGGCTCCAGCCGCCATCCGTTCGCGCAGACCGTCGCCCGCGCCGTGCGCATGTTGCATGAGGAGAAGACCGACTTCGTCGTCGACGGCGAGATGCAGGCGGACACCGCCGTCATGCAGGACATCCTGGAGGAGACCTACACGTTCAGCCGGTTGAAGGAGCCCGCCAACGTCCTGGTCTTCCCCGACCTCGGCTCCGCCAACACGGCGTACAAGCTCCTACAACGCCTGGGAGACGCCGCCGCCGTCGGGCCCATCCTCGAAGGCATGGCGAAACCCGTGCACATCCTGCAACGCGGCGACCCCGTTGAGGACATCGTCAACATGGCGGCGTTGGCCGTCGTCGACGCGCACCAACGGGAAAGCAGCACGCTGCACGACGAACGGTGGCGCAAAGGCGAGCCGGCGCACGACCCGCCGGCGGACGAGGTCACTCGGCCAGCGTGAACAATTCGTCGTCGCCGTCGACGTCGAAGAGGCCCAACCGAGCGCCTGCGTCCAACCATGCGTGCGCGTAGTTGAGGGCACCGTACGCCCGGACCGCGTCGCCGGACTTCCGGAAGTGGCGCGCGTCGTTCAGGTAATCCTCGGCCATCGAACGGAAATCGTCGGCCAGGCGCCGCAGATGGCTTCGTTCCGGAGGTGCCGTCCGCGCCTTCTTGAGCGCCCGCTCGGTCAATGATTCGTATTTGTCGAGCGTCTGGGCCGTGACCGTGTCGGTCATCCCGACCGGCTCCCCCAGCGGCCGCGCCGGACCTCGCCGCGTGCCAGGCGTTCCCGGCCGAGCCGGCACGAGTCGAGCAGTGGGCACGGCCCGCAGTCGGGAAGGGAAGAGTGGCAGTAGGTGCGCCCGACGCGCACGAACCGGCGCACGTATTCGTCCGGCGCCAACGTCGGCACCGAGTGGCTCATCCGCTTGAGGCGCCGTACCGCATCCTTCGGGTTCTTGGCCTGGGTGTAGCCGACGCGCTCGAGGATCCGATGGACGACGAGGTCCTCCGGTTCGGAGGGCGGCCGAAGCGTGCCGGGCGGCTCGTCCTCCTCGGGCGCCGGGTCGACGGGGTCGTCGACCACCGGCTCGCGCACCCCGAGGTTCTCGAAGGGGAAGACGTCGTCCTGCTCCTCGCCCAATGGGCCGGGCGGCGCCTCCTCGGCGTCGACCAGCGGCGGTTCCGGCTCCAGGATCGTACGCACCGGCGTCTTGACCTCGACGCCGGCCGCCTCGGGACTCCACGGGCCCGGCTCGTCGTCCTCCTCCGGACGGTGGGACGACGGGGTGAACGCCCCGGGAAGGTCCCACATCGGCGCCGGGGCCTCCTCCTCGTCCTCCGGTTCGCCGGCGTCCTCCTCATCCTCGTCGTCCGCCGCGCCGACGACGTCGATGCCGTCGAGGGCGAACGGCACGACCTCGTCTTCGTCGACCGGTGGTTCCGGCGGCTGGGCGACGGGTGGCGGCCGTGGGCCGGCGTCGCCGACGGCGTCCTCCTCGCGCACGATGACGTTGACGCTGCGGCCGCCGTGCCGCGTCATCCGCGTCCGGATCTCGACGAGGACCGGGGCGACGAGGTTGCCGCCTGCGACCAAGGCGACGCCGACGCCCAGACGTTGGACCTCCTCCAGCGTCTCGTTGGTCAACCCCTCCACACTCTGGCCGATGGCGCGCAGGTCGTTGGGGTTGGTGACCTTCATGATGATCTGCGTGTTGCACTGCGACAACACGTTCTTGTCGACCTTGGCGGGACGTTGGCTGACGATGAGCAACCCCATCCCGAACTTGCGGCCTTCGCTGGCGATCGTCCGCAGCTCGGGTCCGCTGACGGCGTTCTGGGTGCCGCGTTCGGGGCAGAAGTTGTGCGCTTCCTCGACGACGAACATGAACGGCGGGATCTTGCCGCGTTTGCGCGCGTCGAAGAGGACGCGGGCCAGGCGCGCCACGGCGATGCCTTGGATGTCCGGCGCGGCGCCCTTGAGGTTGAGGATGGTCGCCTGGCCGGGCCGCACCATCTCCTCCACGGGTGTCGCTTCCTCGGAGAAGAGGCCGGTCGCCTGGAGGTTCTCCAGGGCCCCCACGACGTTCCATTTGGCGTTCGAGTTGGATTTGGTGACCTCGCCGATCAGGTCGTCGATGCTGTAGTACGGGCGGTCCTTCTTGAGTTCGTTGACGGCCTGGTACAGGATCCCGACCTGGGCACTGGACAGCTTGGAGGGGATGACGTCTACCAGTTCGCGCGCTTCCAGACCCTCGGCGTCCAACCGGAGCCGTTGGCGGCCGGCGGTCCGTTCCTCGACGACGTACTCCTCGAGGTGCCGTTGGAAGCCCTTCGGCTTGACGCCGAACCGCCGCATGTTGTCCAGTTCGGAATCCTCGATGTTCGGGTTGGCCAGCGTGGTGTACTCGCCATGCGGATCGACGATGACGATCGGCACCTTCCGCATCAGCAGCTCTTCCAGCAGGACGCCGACGGTGTACGATTTCCCGGCCCCGGTCTTGGCGAGGATGGAGACGTGCTTCTGGACCAGGTGGTTGACGTCGAGGACGACCGGGCTGTCGGTGTTGCGCAGGTGGCCGATGTACGTGCCTTCGCGCCGGTCGACGGTCAGCCCGAGGACCTTCTGGATCAGCGCGGACGGTGCCATCCGGACCTCCGTACCCGCCTTGAACGGCGTCCGCGGCACCTGCAGGAGGCCCCGTTCGTCCCGGTACCCGACCACGCGTACGGTGCAACTGATGTGGTCGCCGGCGGTGCCGCCGCCGTGCCCGAGGGACATCGCGTCGTCGAAACTGAGTTCGCTGCGCCGGTTCACCTCGACGATCTGTCCTAGTGCGATGCCGCCCGGGTGGTCGGCGGCGATGTAATCCAGCCGCTTGACGTTCGGGTCGTTGGCCGCGAACGTGAACTCGGTGGCGTGGACGTCGCCGTAGATGATTCCCACTGGGTCACCGGGTCGCGCTCCCATCCGTTCTTGAAATGCGGGCTGCTGGTAATTAAGGGCGCGGAAATCGACGTG
>CAZXJU010000018.1:7483-16694 GCA_964641035.1 uncultured Halobacteriales archaeon
CCATCCGTTCTTGAAATGCGGGCTGCTGGTAATTAAGGGCGCGGAAATCGACGTGCCGCCTCCGCCTCCTGGTCAGCGGACGCAACGACCCGTCCGAGCGGTCCCGGGCACCGCGGCACCGGGACGCCTGCCGCCATGCCGACGGTCCGACCGGTCACCCGTCCGTGGACGGGCCACTGCGCCACTGATCGAGGGCGTCTTCCTCGGTAAAATGGAGTTCGCCCGGAACGATCAACGAATGCAACGGCGGCCCCAGGTCCGCGGTCGCCAGCTCCCCCAGCGAGGCGGTCCAGATCGTCCGGCTCGACGACCCGATGCGGGCGCACCCGACGACGACGGTCTCCTCGGTCAAGACGCCGTCGCCACGCCGGTCCGCCATCGTCAGCAGCAGCTGCGCGCCCTCGTCGACGGTCATGAAGGATTCCTTCTCCGCGTCGAGGTCCAACAGCACGAGCGTGTGCAGGCCACGCTCGAGGTTCGCCGCGATCACTTCGTAGGGGGATTCCGGCAGGTACTTGCCGTGTGGCCGCGCGATCGTCGTGGTGCGGCCGAATTTGTAGGAATGCAGGCCGACCTCGCCCGCGGCCGCCGTCTGGATGGAGACGCCGTGGACGACCTGCGTCTCGATGCCGCGCTTCTTCGCTTGGAACCGAAGGTCGTTGTGGGTCGTGGCGGTCAACGCGTCGCCGCCGGTGACGAAACAGACCGTCCCTTGGCCGGCCGCCTCGAGAATGGCCTCGGAGTCCTCCTCGACTTCGCCCCGGGTGAGGAACCGGACCGGTCGGCCCAGCCGTTGCGCAACCTCTTTCGGGTCGAGGCCGATGATGCGGCTGGTGTAGAACTCCGCTACCACTGCGTCCGCGTTCTCGATTGCATCACGCGCCGAATCCGTCAAGTCCCCGGGCGCCAGTCCCAGTCCGACAAATATTAGCCGACCCACTGTTGCTCCGTCCTTATGGAGCGGTCGCCCGCCCTGGTCGTCCCGGCGCGCAGCGCTGAGAAGGCACGCCAGTCACTCCGTTCGCGAAACATGGAACGTCCCGACTTAAAGATTCGGCGTGACGGAGACGACGTGTGGATCCCCGTCACCGAGCCGGACGGCGACCCGCCGGAGGACGGCCGGTGGGAGGAAGGCGAATTCGAAGGGCGCCAGCGTGTCCGCTCGTACAAGGACGTCGTCGACGTGCCGGACCGCCTTCGCGACGACCTGCCCACCAGCTTCGACGTGGTCGGCGACGTCGTCGTCATCAAGATCCCCCAGGCCTTCGAGCCGTACGGCGAGGCGATCGGACGCGCCATCCGGCACGCCCACCCCAACGTGAAGTCGGTGTTCGCCGACCAAGGCGTGACGGGCCGGTTCCGGTTGCGCGATGTCCGCCTCCTGGCCGGACCCGGCGGCACGCGGACGGTCCACCGGGAGTTCGGCCGCACCTTCGAAGTCGATGTGGCCAAGGCGTACTTCTCGCCGCGCTTGGCCGGCGAGCACGAACGGGTGGCCCAACGGGTCTCCGCGGGCGAACGCGTACTCGACGCGACCGCCGGCGTCGGCCCGTATGCCGTCGCGATCGCCGAGCGTCAACCCGGGGCGCGGGTGGTCGCCGTCGACGTGAACCCGGACGCCGTCTCCTTGTTGCGGGCCAACGTCGCGCGGAACGACGTGGCCGACCGCGTCGACGTCATCGAAGGCGACGGGTTCCAGGTCGCCGTCGAAGGGGCGCCGTGGGACCGGGTCGTCGTGAACCTGCCGCACGGCGACGAGGCCGAACTGGGGGCCGTCGCCGCGAGCCTCGGCGAGGCCGGCGTGCTCCACGCCACGCGCGTGCTTCCCGACGCGGACGCCCGCGACGGGATCGAGGCGTTCGCCCGGCGGGCCGGCTGCCGCGTCGACCACGTTGAAGCGGTGCACGCGTACAGCCCGGACGCGTCGCTCTACGCGTTCGACCTCGTCCGGTCGGCCCCCTAATCGACCAGGGCGACCTCGATCTGGGTCGGGTTGCCTCCGAGCCATCGGGGACGGTACGCCCACAGGAGGATCGTCAGAAGGTTGACCACGACGAGGACGCCGGCCGCGGCCAGCGGACGTCCCACCGCCAGCAGCGCCAACACGTGGGTCGCGCAGTCGCCGATCAGCAGCAGCGCGCCGAAAAACGCGGTGCGCGCCCATGGCAGGACGGCCGCCAGAACGAGTTCGACGACGCCGACGGCCAAGAGCGCGTCCTCGGGCAGCAGCCGCGCCGCGGGCCCCGAACTCGCCATGCCGAGGCCGACGGCGACCTTGAGCGCGCCCGAGACGGCGGTGACGAGGGCGACAAGCCCGGCCAGCGCCCGCAGGCCGACGCGCGACAACGGGGTGTAAAGTCTCGGGACGGCCACGGAATCCGTCAGCCGATTTGCCGGCGGCCGCACTTGAAGGTATCGACCGGGGTCGCCGCGGCTCACACGCCGACGTGCCGGCTGATGACGAGCCGTTGGATCTCGCTGGTGCCTTCGAAGATCTCGAAAATCTTGATGTCGCGGAAGTACCGCTCGACGTCGTAGTCGCGGATGTAGCCGTTTCCTCCGTGCATCTGGATGCCTTTGATGGTGGCCTCCATCGCCATCTCGCTGCAGTAGAGCTTCGCCATCGACGCCTCGCGGGTGAACGGCTTGCCTTGGTCTTTCAGGTGTGCCGCCCGTAGGTACAGCAGTCGGCCTGCCTCGACGTCGGTCTTCATGTCGGCCAGGGTATGCTGGACCATCTGGTGGCCGATGATCGGCTTCTGGAACTGCTCCCGTTCCTTCGCGTACGCCACGCTGTCCTCCAACGCGGCGCGTGCGATGCCGACGCTGCCGGCGGCGGCCATGATGCGGCCCGTGTCCAGCGTCGCCATGGCGATCCGGAAGCCTTCGCCTTCCTCCCCGAGGCGGTATTCCGCGGGGATCTCCATGTCGTCGAAAAGGAGCTGGCTCGTCGGGCTGCCATGGATGCCCATTTTCTCGAAGTTCTCGCCCACCTTCAGGCCTTTCGTGCCCTTCGGTACGATGAACGCGGTGACCCCCTTGGGCCCCTTCGTCTTGTCCACGGTGGCGAAGACGATGATGGTGTCCGCCACCGACCCGTTGGTGATGAACGTCTTCTGCCCGTCGATGCGGTAGACGTCCCCGTCGCGCTCGGCCGTGGTGCGCAGGCTGGCCGCGTCGGACCCCGCCTGCGGCTCGGTCAACGCGTACGCCCCCAGGTGCTTGCCTTCGGCCAGCGGCCGCAGGAACGTCTCCTTCTGGTGTTCCGTGCCGAAGGTGAGGATGGGGCCGCAGGTGAGGCTGTTGTTGGCACCGAAGATCACGGCGTGCGTCGGGCTGGCCCAGCAGAGCTCCTCGCTGACCAGGCCGAACGCAACGTAATCCGTGCCGGCGCCACCGTACTCGGGCGGGACGATCATTCCCAGAAGGCCCAGCTCCCCCATCCGCTGGACCGTCTTCTCCGGGAACGCGTCCGTCTCATCGATTTCCCGGGCGACCGGGCGGACCTCGTTGCGGCAGAACTCCCGCACCGTGTTCATCAGGAGGCGGTTGTCCTCGGAAAGCCGGAAATCCATGATGGGGCCGCAAGCGCGGCCCGGGTTAAACGGCTTGCCCGTGCCGCTCATCCGCCCGCCAGGAGGCCCTTCAAACCCTTTTCGACGTTCGCTTAAATATCTGCGGCATGGGAGAAAGGACTTGGTCTGGGTACATGCCAGTGCGTTCACCGAAGCGAGGGTTGCCGTCCCACGAGAACCTGCCCGCGCACCTCAAGGAGTTCACCATCGCGGTGGGCGAGGCGGACCTCTACGTGAACCTGGACCGGTCGTTGGAACTCGAGGAAGGGTATCTCTTGTACGAAGCAATCCTGAGCGACGCGGACGGAAGCCGGCGAATCTACGTGGACCGCGAAGAGCTCGCCGAATGCCTGGAGAACAGCCCGATTCTGCATCCGGCGCCTCCCAAGGACCCCGCGGAAGGTGATTCCCCTGAATGAGCCCGGCGGCCGGCCGGCCGCGCGGCCCCAGGACGCCCGCGAGGGAGCCGACGACGGGCCTGACATCAAACGCATCCTCAAGATTTTCAACTACGTCAACGACGACAAGCAGACGAAAGTCAACATCAAGTTCCTCAGCCTGGTCGCCGCGTTCCTCGTGACCGCGGGACTCCTGGTCGCCTACGCCGCCTGGGGACCGTACGGGACGGCGGGGCCGGACGACACGGCCGCCGCCCAGGAGCACACGGAATTCGTCGGCCTGACCCCGGTCGAGGCGTCGCTCTACGGGTCGGACGCCGACCTCATCGAGGCACGACTCGACTCGTGGCTCGCCCAGCACGCGGACGCCGAGATCGTCTCCGTGGAACGCGCATACGACGACGAGGGCCTCTGGATCGGCTACGAGATTACGTACCGGCAGTAACCGTGACGTTCCGGATGCGCTCTAACGGGTAGCGACGCCACGTGAACTCCTCGTCCACGCGCACCCACTCCCACAGCACCCCGTCGACGCGTTCGAGGATCCGGCCATGCGCGTCGCGCTCCAGGCGCACGCCGTCGCGCCATACGGCCTCGTGGTCCCAGTCGTAGCCACGGGACAGCAGGCGGATCTCGGCCGGGAAGAGTTCGGCGTAGATCGACTTCTCGTCGTCTTCCAACTGCTCGTAGAACGTGCCTGCCCGCTGGTATCGGTGGTCCTGCTCGCCCATCGGGGGCGGCGCAGGCGTCGGCGCCGGGCCGCTTGCCACCGCGAACCGGAATCCGGCGCGTTCGCACCGGTCCAGCTCCCGGAACAGGAGGCGGCGGCTGCCGGCGACCGAGACCCAACGCCGGGCGAAGAACCAGTCCGGACCTCGCCGGCCGGTCAACTCGACGCACACCAGCCGGCGCGCCCCGTCGTCCTCCACCTCGTACACCTTCGACCGAAGGTTCGGTTCCGTGAGCAGTTCGTCGAAGAGCATCGTCCGGTCGGCCATAGGACGCCGTCTTTGCGCGTCCAGGCTTTAGGCAAGATTGGGTACCGCGTTTGCAGCATCCCTTCATTCGTCGGGCAGCACGCTATACACGTCGGGCGCCGTCTGCCGGTAGAAGAACGACCAGTACATGTCCATCGGCTGGTCGAGCATCATGCTCACGCCCGCCAAGCCGGACGCGTTGACGTCGTCGAAATTGTTGAGGGCGCGGAACCGCGTCTCGCCCCAATGGCTCTCCTCCGGATGCCCTCGCTCCCGGATCGTCTCCCGCTCGATGCGCAACGTCTGAGGACTTTCGCCGCCGGTCTCGAAGTGGCCGGGGCTCTCGAAGTCGGGCACGCCGGAGAAATCGCTCACGTTGGGGAACGTGACATACATGTACGCCCGCTGGTGGAAGATGGCGCTGTTCGGCTCCCATGTCAGCTCGCCGATCATCGTGCCCCAATCCGGCTCCGTCTCGTGATACAGAATCAGCGACGAGGGTTGGTAGCCGAGACACGTGCCGATGGGAGGTTGGACGACGGTCTCGCAACTCGAGCCGATGCGCCACGTGATCGACCGGACGAGGCCGCTGTAGGGGACCACCTCGACGTACGGCTCGTCGCTCGGCAACGCCTCCAATACGAAATCGACGGTCGTCTTGGCGCCGGAGGCGACATCGACCCGCTTGGACAGGCTCTGGAAGCCAAGGGCGATGACCTGGATGTCGTGGGAGCCTGCCGGAATGGCAGGCAGGGCGTATTTTCCTTCGACGTCCGTCGTCGCCTGTACGTCCAGGCCGGCCACGCCGATCGTCGCGTTGGCGATCGGGAAGAACTCGTCATCGACGACCGTCCCGACGACGGCCCCCTGCTCTGCGTCGACGCCGGCGTCCTCGCCCAACACCGTCGGGTCGCCAGGCGATCCGGCGCAGCCCGCCAAAAGGAACATCGCGGCCAAGCCGAACGCGGCGGCGCCTGGACGGACGCGACGTGCCGCGGGACCCCACCCAGACATCACCCTGAAACACAGTGCGACGCGTACTTAGAACCTGGGTTCACATGGCGGACGGCCGGTCGCGGGTCCAGAAGCCACCACGGGGAATCGAACCCCGGACCTGCTGCTTACAAGGCAGCCGCTCTCCCGTCTGAGCTATGGTGGCGTGTCCGCGGCGATGCCCGGGCCCGGTTTAGAGCTATTCGGTGGCGGGGCCCGTGTGCTTCTGCGCCTTGGCCCGCCCAAGCTCCTTCGACCGCTCCGTCGCCTGTTCGACGGCATCCATGAGCACCGCCCGCAGGCCGTTGCGTTCCAGGCTGTGGAGCGCCGCGATCGCCGTGCCGCCCGGACTGGTCACCAGGTCCTTCAGCATCGCCGGATGCTGGCCCAACTCCATCGCCATCTTGGCCGACCCCAACATCGTCTGTTGGACGAGCCGTGTCGCCACGTGCCGCGACAACCCGACGCGCACGCCCGCGTCGCTGAGGCCTTCGAGGATCTGGAATACGTACATCGGTCCGGTGCCGCTGAGCCCCGTGACCGCATCCATCAGGTACTCCGGCACCTCCTCCACGCTCCCGACCGATTCGAACACCTTCCGCGCCGTCGCAACGTGCGACTTCTTCGCGTGCGCACCCGCGCACATCGCCGTCGCGCTCAACCCGACGACGGCCGCCACGTTCGGCATCGCCCGTACCACCGGCCGCTTGCCCCCAAGCACCGACTCGACGTGGCCCGTCGTCACGCCGGCGGCGATGGAGCACACCAGCGCCTTCGGCTTGACGTCCTTCTCGATCTCTTCCAACACCTCGTCCAGGATCTGCGGCTTGACCGCGAGCACGAGGACATCCGCCATCGCCGCCGCCTTCCGGTTGTCCGTGGTCCAATCCACATCGAGGTCCTTCGCCAGTTCTTGGATCCGTTGCTTCCGCGGATGCGTCGCCGTGACGGACTTCGCCTTGCCGGCACCCGATTTCAACAAGCCGCGCACGAGGGCGGTCCCCATGTTGCCTGCACCCAGCACGCTGATGTGGCCCAACGCCATGGCCACGACAATCGGGCCTGGGCTGGTAAGGCTTGCCTTCCGGCGGCATCTTCAAAGGAGGCCGCCTTGTTGTCCGCGCCGTGCGAGTCTGCCTGGGCGGAACCTTCGACGTGCTGCACGACGGCCACCGGATCCTTCTCGCAAAAGCGTTCGACGTCGGCGACGAGGTCTTCATCGGGGTCACCAGCCAAGAGATGGCACAGAAAGGACGGACCCGGCGGGTGCGACCCTTCAAACGGCGCAAGCAAGAGCTCAACGACTTGTTGGACGCCGAAGGATGGGAGGCGACCGTGGCGGAGATCACGCACCCGTTCGGCCGCGCCGCCGACCAACAGTACGACGCGATCGTGGTGAGCGCCGAGACCGAAGGACGGGTGGACGAGATCAACGCCGCCCGCCAGACGAAGGGCCTCGAGCCGCTGCGCGTGTTCGTGGTGCCGTTCGCGTACGCCGAAGACGGCCTTCCCATCAGCGCGACCCGCGTCCGCGCCGGGGACATCGACGCGCACGGCGCGCGACGCAAGCCGCTGCGGGTCGCCGTCGGGACAGCCAACCGCCTCAAGCGCGACGCGGTCGCCGACGCGTTCGCCCGCGCGTTCCCCTCCATCAAGACGACGGTACGCGCCTTCGACGTCGATTCGACCGTACCCGAACAACCGGTCGATGCGCAGGCCGCCCGTGGCGCCCAGGCCCGCGCCCGGGCCGCGTTGGACGCGTGGAAGACCGCGGAGTACGGCGTGGGCGTCGAAGCCGGCATCGTCAACGACCCCGGCCTGGACCAGAAGCTCGACGTCCAATACTGCGCCGTCGTCGACCGGCGCGGCCTGGTGACCGCCGGCCACGGAGGCGGCTTCGCGTACCCTGACGACGTGCTGCGCGAGGTCCTCGAGGGCGCCACCGTCAGCGACGTGCTCGGCCCGCGGGCCGGCGACGAACGGATCGGCTCGACGACCGGCGCCATCGGCTGGCTGACCAAGGACGCCATCCAACGGAAGGAACTGACCACCCACGGCGTGCTGATGGCCCTGGTGCCCCGCGTCCGCCCCGACGAGTACGCCTGATCAGACGGCCAAGATGCGGCCGGTGCCCCAGACGAGCACGGCGAACAGGATGGGTACCAGCAGGTTGTCGTTGCGGTTGACGTGCGCCTCCGCCAAGAGTACGACCGGCGACCACAGCAGCGCCAAACCGGCAGCCAACGCGGGCCCCGCCGACCACGACAGCACGGGGGCGGCGAACACGGCGTCCGAGGCGCGCAGCACCGCCAGCAACGGGAGGGCCGCCGCGGCGAAGGCGAGCACGACCTCGACGGGCGTCGTGTTCGCCTGGCGCGGCACACCGAACGCGCCGGCGACCCATCGACCCCCCACCAGGAGGATCGGGATCGACACCAGGAGGAACACGACCAGCGTCGCCTCCGGCGACCGCCAGAACGCCCACGAGCCGGCGGCGTCCTCCACGCGGAACCCGGCCACCGCGAACACGGCGGCCACGGGCGCACCGGCCAGCACGCCGGCCACCAGGCCTTCGCGCGTCTTCCGCGGGTTCCACCGCAACGCCGTCCGACCCCAGCGTCGGCCCGCCACGGCGGCCACGCCGTCGCCCACGGCCAAGAACGCGATGGCGGCCAAGAACACCGGCAGGGGGAACAGGATGCCGACCAGCAGGATCGCGACGACGAACTGGAACGCCGCCGTGGGGAACCGTTCCTCCGACCGGCGTGTGCTGATGATGCCGGCGTAGACGATCGGCAGACGACGGTCCCGGTGCGCCGCGAGAAGGCCACCGATCCCGAGGTAGGTGACGATCATCGCCGCCAACGCCACGCTGCCCCGGTACCCGAACAGGAGAAGGAACGCGGCCGGCAGGAGGCCGCCGGGGATGTGCACGAGTTTGCGGATCACCTCCCGGGTCCCCTGGCTGGCCCACATGCGGCGCGCGCAACGGAGCCGCGGTTAATACGCCCTAGGAACGCCGCCGGCGCGGCACCCCATGCCCGCCGCAGCTTTCAAATATGACCCGGCAGTAGGCCGGCCAGGGACGCACGTGAGTCTCCAGGACGACCTCGTCGCCTGCGGCGCGCTCCGGTTCGGCGAGTTCACGCTCACCAGCGGCCGGACCAGCCGCTACTACGTAGACGTGAAGAAGGCGACCAGCCGTCCCGACTTGTTGCGCCGGTTCGCCCGCGAGGTGGCGGAGGGGTCGGACGGTGCGGACCTTTCG
>CAZXJU010000019.1:0-16602 GCA_964641035.1 uncultured Halobacteriales archaeon
CAGCCCAGGAGCGGCCAACCAGCCCCAAGGTATATCATCCCGGCCGGATTTGGGGAGCTTGCATGCCAAACGGAACGGTAAAGTTCTTCGACGGCGAGCGAGGCTTCGGCTTCATTGAGACGGACGAATCGGACGACGACGTGTTCTTCCACGTTGACGACATCGAGGGACCTGCGCCTGGCGAGGGCCAAGCTGTGGAGTTTGTGATCGAGCAAGCTCCGCGCGGACCCCGCGCCAAGAACCTCAAGTTCGAGTAAGCGCATCCCCGCATCTCAGGCTCGACGAGGCTAGCGGACGCCAGAGTCCGCTCGCCGGCCCGAAAAACCGTCCAGCATCGCCCCCGATTCGGGGGCCGCGTCGAAGCGCCTAGCCGTCGCTCTCGGATTGGGGCAACCCGAACCGTTTGGCGAAGGCGGCGCGCGCGAACGGATTCTCCGTCGCTTCGTACGCCTCAGCGGGCGCCATCCACCGCGAATCGGCGATCTCCGTCGGTTCCAGGCGCACGTCGACGGATTCCGTGGTCGCGTCGTACATGAACCCGTACATGAAATACGGCGACTCGAAGCGTTCCATCCACACGCCGAGCAGGTCGCCCAGGGAGACGTCGAGGCCGACCTCTTCCCGGATCTCCCGCACGGCCGCCGCCTCCGGGTGTTCCCCGTACTCGATGAACCCGCCGGGGATGTTCCACATGCCCTTGGTGAACCCACGGTTGCTCTTGACCATCAGCACGCGCCCGTCCTCGCGAACCACGGCGACGCCCACGACGCACCGGGTCAGCGACGCGTTGACGGCTTGGCGGACCAACGGGTCCACGTCCGTCCGGCCGGGGATCGTGTCCTTGTACACCCATTCGAACGGGTGTTCCTCCAATCGCGGACGCGCGAAGACCACCACGTCGTCGCCGATGCGCGCCTCATGGCGCGCCTCGACGTCGAACGGCAGGCTCACGTCCTCCGAAGGGAACGCGAGACGGCCCTGCGGGTCGCGGACGAGATAGACCTGCCCGTCCGTCTCGATGTAGAGGAAGCGGCGGGCCGCCATGGTCCCGCCCGATGCCGTGCTCGTACCTAAACCCTGACGACCCGACTCGTACAACCTTTAAACAAGGCGCCCGCTGCGCGGCCGTCGATGGCCCGCATCCTGTTCCCCACCTTCATGGCGGCGTTCCTTGTCACGCTCATCGGGTGGGCGGCGACGACGCCCGTCGACCCGAACCCGGCGGCCCAGCAGCCGCTGGGCCCCCTCGTCCAGCCGGGCGACACGATCCTCGTGGAACTCACCGGCTGGTACGGAGAGGCGGACGGGCCAGGCGTCGTCTTCTGGTCGACCCAGGAGGAGCGGCACAACAACGGCACCGACCCGGACGTGCCGTTCGGCGAAGTGGACCCGTTGCTGCAAGTGCAGCCGCAACAGGACCGCGTGCCCACCCAGGACGAGGCGGCGGCCGCCCACCGCGAGTTCTACGCCGGCCACCGCGTCGGCGAGCCGTTCACCACACCCCGCATCCCGCCGGCCGAAGCGTTCGGCGCGTGGCAGACCGACCAGACGTTCAACCGGACGCTGGCCACGTTGCCCGTCGTCACCACCTTCGGCGGGTCAGAGGCCCCGTGGGACGCCATCGGGTTTGAGAACCTCACCACGTACGACGCGTTCTGGCGCAGCCGTGCCCCCGCCCCCTTGGAACCGGGCGCCGAGTACCCGTGCGACGGCCAAGGTCGCTGGGACTGCCGGGTCCTCGACCGCGACGAGTCCGGCGACGGGACCCTGACCGTCGAACGGCTCGTCGACGAGTCCGCCGAGTACCGCCTCGTCCCCTTCCTCGGGTTCGGAGCCTCCGCGCCCGGCTTCGGCGGCCACGTCGGCGTCGACGTGTCGGCCGACGGCGACACCTTCGACGTCCAAGTGACGCCCGACGCCGGGTCCACGTTCCAGGTCCGCTCCAGCTCGCATCCGCTCTTGCCTTCGGGCACGTACCGCGTGAGCGACGTCCAGGAGGACGTCTTCGTCGCCGACCATTCGACCTCGGCCGCGGTCCCACCGGCCTTGATCGGCAAGCACATCTGGTTCGACCTGGTCATCGTGGCGATCGCCTAACCGGCGGCGTTTCCAAGGGTTTGAATAGCCAGGCCGCCCATGGATGGCACACCCTCTGGAGGGGATCGGGATGGGCCGCAAGAAGCCGAAGTACGAGGACGACGACCGCGGCATCCGCGGCCTTTTGGACGAGGCCGAGGACGACGCCCCGGCAGACAAGAAGAAGAAACGGTCGACGTCGGATGAAGACGACGATCTCGACATCGACTCCGCGTGGACGCGCGGCTAGCCCGACAACGCGGCAGCGGCCGCCAGAATGGCCCACCGCGTGACGAGGAACAAGAGGTAGGCCAGAAGTCCCAGCCCGAGCGCCCGGAGCAGTCCGACGTTGTAGAAGGCGGCCGCGACCGCCAGCCAGGCGATGACCGCGAGGACCAGGCCGAGCACGCCCGGGACGAAGAAGGCGATAAGGCCCGCCGTCAGGCTGCCGAGGACGGCCACCAAGATCGAGCGGGTGAACGGCGGCTTGTGCGCGAGGAAGCTGGCCGCCAGGTGCAAGAAGAAGGCGGTCACCAGGATGGTGACCAGGGCGCTGATGAGTTCCGGCAGCAGATGCTGCATCGGCGGCGCAAGTCCCGGCCCGCTTAAGAGGCCTCTGGAGGGATGCCCGCCGGCCGCGAGTTCGAGGCCGCCATGAGAATTTATATAATCGACGGGGCACTCAAGAGGTTACGTCCCTCCTGAGGTGAACGTTCTCGTGTCCTCCCGCCACGCCTACATTGCCGTCGCCGTCGTATGCCTGATGCTGCTGGCCACCCCGGCCATGGTGCTCGGGGACGACCAAGCCTCCGGCGAGGAGGACGCGCCGCGGCTGTCGGTCGTCCTCATTGACGTCGAGACCTTATTCGACAACGAGGCGTGGAAGTACAACCGCGATTACCTGCGCGGCGGCTTCGCGAGCCCCGAGGACTTCGAGCAGCACCTGACCAACGAGACGAGCTCCTACTTCAGCGCCATGGGTTACAAGGTGCGCCTGGAGGTCGAAGTCATCGAAGAGGTCAGTGGCCAACCGGTCTCCGACCCAGCGGTCAACCTCACGGCCTCGGCCACCGGGTGGGACGGGTCCACCGTGGAACCGTTTATCCTGCGCGACGGGTCCGACGGCGCCACGTTCTACCTCGATTTCGACGTGGACGGCGCCAAGGCCACCGGGCCGGATGGGACGCCCATGCAATGGCTGGCCGCCGGATTCCAGAGCGTCGAGGTCAGCATCTTCGAGGACACGACGACGCCCGGGTCCGAGCCGATCGCCCGGGGGGAGACGTCGCTGTCGTTCGTCTACGACCGGCCACGGGTGACCGTCGGCGTCGACCTTCCACGCGATCCGCAGAAACGGTTGCCCGAGACGTTGTTCCGGTTGTTCAATGACCTGGGGTGGAGCGACCACGTGGAGGCCGTCGACCAGCCCGTGCCCTCCAGCGCCAACGTCACGTTATCGTTCAACTTCGCCTACGCGGCCGACCGGAACGCCACGCTCTCGGCGTTCATCGCGTACCGCGGCGTACCCGAGGTCGGACAACAGGCACCGGCCGGCGGCACCGTCCCCGTGCCGCACGTGCCCGGCGTCACCGACCGGCCCGACGTACAGAACACGTTGGGCGCCACCGACACGCTGGTCGTCGTCGAGCGCCAAGAGCTCGAGACGAAGACGATCGACTCCTCCGGCGCCGTCAGCTTCTCCGTGACCCCATCGAGCGTGACGAGCGCCTCCGCCCTCGTTCTCTTCGCCGTAGAACTCGGCGACCCGGCCATTCCGGCCGGCGAACCACGCGGCGGAAGCGGCGTCGTCGTCGGCGCCCACTCCGTGATCCTGCCGGTCGTCTCGTCGCAACAGGCCGAGAACCCGTTGGATGTGATCAGCCTCGGCATCGAAGGCCCCGGCCTCACCGCCAGCGAAGAGGCCCGCAGCCTCAACCAACTGACGATCCGGGTGCGCGACCCGGTCGGCGACGAGAACGACGCGGCGCGCGGCGGCGACCTGTTCGCCGTGCTCGATGACGATTTCCAGAGCCAACTCCTTTCCAAGGGCGGGTTGAGCCCCGACGCGGACCCGCAACGCCAACGCGACCGGTCCGGCCGCCTGCCCACCCAACCCATCCAGGACGCGTCGGTGGAACGCTACCGCGTCTACGCGATCCTGTACGACTCGACGGACCAGCTCTACTCGATGACGTACGCGGACCGCGGGTTCGCGTTGGCGACGGAGTCGCCGTTGGCCACCACCGACCAGCACGCGACCCTCTACCTAAACGTCACGTCGTGGACGACCAATTACGACGACAACCCGAGCGAATCCTTGTTCCAGATCACCGTCCAACTGATGGCGTTCAACGAGGAGTTGAACCTCGAATACAACCAGACGGTGACCGTCGGCGAAGCGGGCTTCGAATCCGTCGCCGTCGACGTGTCGCCCAGCGGGTCGCCCGGCACGTACGAAGTGACGATCCAAGGGTACACGGCGGACGCCAACACGGGCGAACTCGTGGACCGGGTCCGTTTCGTGCGGCCGCCGGCCGAACGGGGCTTCGTCGACAGGATCCCCGGCTTCGAGGTCCCGGCGCTCTTGGCGGGCGCGGCCATCGCGCTGGCGTGGCTCGCGTTGCGCCGCCGCGACGACTGAGGTCGGAAACGTTTTAGCCGGGGTCCCGTCATGCCCGCGCCGTTCCCTTGCAGGGATAGCCAAGCCTGGCCAACGGCGACAGGTTCAGGGCCTGTTCCTTAGTGGTTCGCAGGTTCGAATCCTGCTCCCTGCACTCCATTCAGGCGAGCGCCGCCTCCGAAGCCGACCACCGCGTGCAACAGGTCTCGGCGTACGTGGCCGCGGCGCGGCGGTTCCGCGTACCGCCCATCGCTCCGGCCAACGTCGTGTAGAGCACGATTGTGGCGACGGCCTCCGCCGTCATGCGTCCGGTCGCCCGTATTCGGCGCGCAATTCACGCCGCATCACCTTGTTCGACGCGGTCCGAGGAAGCGCCTCCACCGGGACGACGTCGTGGATCCGGAACAGCGGGTTCAGGTGCTCCCGGACATCGGCCTGCAACTCGTCCCGCAGGCCGTCCGTGTCCACCTCCTTCTGGAGGACGACGTAGACGACGAGGCGTTCGGCGCCGCCCTCGGGCGGTGCGACGCCGATGGCGGCGGACTCGGAGACCGCCGGATGCCGGTCCACCACGCGTTCCAACTCGATGCTGCTGATCTTGATGCCGCCAAGGTTCATCGTGTCGTCGGCGCGGCCCAGCGCCTGCCAGAAGCCGCCGTACAACCGTTGGACCTGGTCGCCGTGCCGGCGCAGGACGGCCCCGTTGGGTCCCGCCGGCGCGTCATAATAATACACTTCGTGGTGATCCTTGTTCAAGAGCCGTTGCGACAGCCCGATCGACGGTGGAATCAGGAAAATCTCGCCCTCTGCGCCCTCGCCGACGGACCGGTCGTCGGCGTCGAGCACAACGAAGTCCAATCCGAGCGCCGGCGTGGTGAACGTCGCCGGCGACGCCGGCTGCACGACCGTGCCGGTGATGTGGCCGCCGCCGACCTCCGTGCCGCCGCAATACTCGATGACAGGCGCCCGGTACCCCGTGCGGCTCATCAACCATAGGTAATCCTCGGCGTTCGACGCCTCGCCGGTCGAGCTGAACACTCGAAGAGACGACCAGTCTACCTCGGCCGTCGCGTCCTTCTCACGCCATTGGCGCACCACGGACGGGACGAGGCCGAGGACGCTGATCTTCGCCTCCTCGACGAACCGGACGAACCCGTCGGACGTGGGGACGCCGTCGTAAAGCGCCATCGTCGCCTGGTTGACGAACGTCGCGTAGATGAGCCACGGGCCCATCATCCAGCCGATGTTCGTCGGCCATGCCACCACGTCCTCAGGATGGATGTCCTGGTGGAAGTGGCCGTCCATCGCCGCCTTGACCGGCGTCAACTGGGTCCACGGAATCCCCTTCGGCTCGCCGGTGGTCCCCGACGAGAAGAGGACGTTCGTCGCCCGGTCCGGCTTGCCATGGACCGGCTCGAACGTGTCGGCGTCGCCCAGGAAGCCCTCCCATAGGACGTCGCCGTCGCGCAGATCGGGTGGATCCTCCTTCTCCAGGGGGATGACGACCGTCGTCGGCGCGTCGGCCTTCCTGGTCTTCGGGTACAGCTCGATCCGTTTGCCTCCCCGGACGAAGGCGTCGACGGTCAACACGGCCTTCGCCTGGCCGATCCGAAGCCGCGTGGCCACCTCGTCGGGGGCGAAACTGTCTGGGATCGACACGACGACGCCACCGGCCAGGACGACACCGAGGTACGCGGCCACGCACTCGACGGTCATCGGCAGGTAGAAGGCGACGGCGTCGCCGGGTCCCAGGCCCGCCTGTTGGAAGCCCGCAGCGAATTCGTCCGCCATGCGGCGCAACCGGCCGTACGAGACGCGCCGAACCTCGTCGGATCCTTCGCCCCCGGCGACGATGGCGGTCTTGTCCGCGTCGGCCTGGAAGCAGCTTTCGGCGATGTTGAACCGCGCCCCAGGCAGCCACTGCGGGTCCCGGACGTCCGATTCGGGGTCCAGCACCCGTTCCGGCGGCTGGGCGAACGGGATCGCGAGCCGGTCGACCACGATCTGCCAGAACGCCTCCCGTTCCTCGACGCTCCACCGGTGAAGCTCCTCATACGTGTCCAGACCCCGCTCCTGCATCAGCCGCGTGAGGTTGGCGTCGTCCAGGACGTCAGGAGGCGGCGTCCACGCAAGCGGCGGCCCGGCCTGCGGCTTGCGGGTCCCGTACACCCGCCGGTACAGCTCCCACTGGGCGTCGAACGCGAGGTCCCGCTCCTGGAGGACGCCGTCGCGCAGCTCCGTCCAGAGGCGGTCCTGCTGCTCCGGGTCGTCCTCGTAGCCGGCGTACTGTTCGAACGCTTGCTGGATGCGGCGGTCGAGCTCGGCCATGGTCCGTCCTCCCCAGATCGAGCCGTGGCAACCCCTGGCCGTCGTAACAAGGTTTGCCCGGACCAGGGGCAGGGGAAAAATCAGACATTTATATAGGACCCCGGGTTCAAGGCAGAAAGGGTTCAAGCTCTGGCCTTGGAACGAGTGCGGTTGATGGTCGTGGCGTGGCCTTTCGGCGTTCGCGGCGAGGTCCGCCGGGACGAGGCCGCCGTCTCCGAGGTGGTAGGCACGGTCCTCTTGGTCGCAATCACCATCATCATGGCCGGCGGGTTCGCCCTCATGCTGGGCGCGTTCGGCGGGCCGACGGAAAAGGTCCACGCGGAACTGGAGACCAGCATCTCCCAGGGCGGCGGCGCCTGGGGCACCGGCGACGAGGTCGTCCAAGTCGCGCACCGGGGCGGCGGACCCCTGCAGGCCGACGAGACCCGCATCGTGGTCCGCGTCGGCGCCACGGAGCACGTCTTCGCCGGCGACGACCTGGCGGGACCGTTCGCCGACGGCACGTTCACGATCGGCGAGACGTGGAGCGCCACCCTTTCAATCCCGACCGGAACGAACGTCGAGGTCGCCATCGGTCACGCCGGAACCGGCGGGACCACCCTCATCACGGGGGCGACCCACGTCAGTCCCGGCACCGTCGCGGACTGCAGCGGCGACACGTCACCGCCGACCGTGTCCGCGTGGACGCAGACACCGGCCGACCTCGACAACACGCACGACGCCGGCGTGACGGTCCGGGCGACGTTGACCGACGACTGCGCCGGGGTTTACACGTCGGCCGCGCCCGTCCTCGAGTACCGGATCACGCCCGATACGGCGTACACCGTAGTCGGCACGATGGCGCACCTGAGCGGCACGACGTGGCAGGCCACGATCCCCGATCCGGACCCGGCCGGCTCCCATTGGGCAGCGCACACCGGCCAGACGCTCTGGTACCGGTTGACCGGCATGACGGACTTCAAGGGGAACGTCGGCACGAGCGTCGAGCGGTCGGATTTCATCCAGGACCCGGCGGCCACGACGTTCACGTACCCGGACAGCCCGCCGTCCGTCGGTCCCGGCACCGTCTCGGATTACGCGAACCTCCTCGACGACTCCGACGGGGGCGCCTTCGCCGCGTTCACGCAGACCGAGGTGACGAGCTCCGGCCCGACGACTTACACGGGGCCCACGGCCGACGCGGCGTCCACGGCGTCCGACCCTTCGGCCGCGACGGGCGCCCCGGACGGCCAGGGAGCCTTGCTTGTCGATGGGGACAAGAAGGTCATCGTCACAGGGTACCCGGCCGTCACGGGGACGATTTCGAAGGTGGAGGTCTTGATTGAGGCCCGTTCGGCGTCCGGGTCGACCAATGACGACCTGTGCATCATGTTCTACGTGTCGGGCTCGTCACCCGCCACGTGTACGGGTGACCGGATCGAATATGATCCTGGCACCTCGTTCGGCGAGCAGGTCTGGGACGTCACGTCGTTCCGTTCCTGGACCGGGGCCGACATCGGGAACCTCAAGGTCCAAGGGCACTTCAAGATGCAAGGCGGCGACAGCACAGACTACTACGTCGACAGCCTGCGGGTCCGCGTGACCGCATCCTCCACCATTTATGAGCTGGACGCGCAGATGAACTTCACGGCCGTCTCCGGCGGCGCGTTTCATGACCTTCAGATTCAATACCAGACCTCCGTCAATCCGTTCCTCGTCGAGGTCCAACAATCCGACGGGTCCTGGGTCCAGCGTGGGGCGACGCTCACGAGCCCCACGGTGATGACGTCGTGGTCGTACACCTTGACCCCCGACGAGTACCAGGGCGGCGGGCCGAAGATCCGGATCGTGGAATCCGGTTCGCCGACCGCGCAAGGCTCGATCAACATCGACTATCTGAGGGTCCGGACCACATGAAGGCAAATCGAACGTTCCTGAAGACGCCCGACGGCGGACCGGACGCGGTCACCGCGATCCTGGGTGCCATCCTCGTCGTCGCACTCCTGGTAGGACTGTTGGTGACCGTGCGCGTCGCATGGGTCCCGGTCTGGGAGGCCGACGCCGAGGCGTCGCACATGTTCGAAGTCTCCCAGCAGTTGGCCGCGTTCAAGGCACAACTCGACCGTCAGGCGGGCAACGCCACCCAGGTGGGTGAGGTCTCGTCGGAAATCCTGCTAGGACAGACGCGCACCAGCCTCTTCGCCCAGAACCGTTTGCCGGGCACGTTGCGGTTCACCGACACGGCCGGCGCCACGTCCGGGATCAACATCACGTCCGACGAGATGACCGTCATCATCACCAACGGGACGCTGGTGCCGATCGCCGACAATCTGTGGACGGAGATCCCCATCACGACGGAAGTGAACAACGTGAGCCAGATCGCCGCGCTGCGGATCCGTACGGACACGTTGGCGAACGCAACCGACGGTGACACCGTCACCATCACCCTGAGGGACGAAGCATCCGGGTCGTTCCAAGGCAGCTTCACGGTCCTGATCGAACGCGATCCGCCCGACGTCATCATCTGGTTGGAGACGCGCAACAAGCATAACGACCTCCTGCAACGGTATCCGTTGGCGTTCAAGGAGTCCGCCTTGCCCACCGGCCACTACTTCGTCAACGCGATGGATTTCAACTATGTGTTCGACCAGGTCTTGGCGGCGGCGGCGAAGCCGATGCACATGACGTTGAGCTACAGCGATTCGGTCGCGACCCAAAACGATCCCGCGTGGCCCGCGGATTACAGCGTCGCCTACTTCAAATCCGACGGGGGAGGCAGCGGCGTACTCGCCGGCAGCGGCGGGGCGCTGGAGGCCCCCTTCGCCCGCAGCTTCTCCGGTGGCACCTTGTCCTACATCGCGCGCAACAGCTACTTCGTCCCGCAGACGTACGTCGTGGAAAACGGCGCCATCGTGCTCGACCAGGGCACCGGGGCCGCCTTCCACGTGCCGCCCAACCTGAACGTGATCGAGGTCGCAGGCGTGACCCGCGTCTCCTTGACGATCCCGAACCTCGCGGGGGACGAAGCGACCGTCGCGGGTCCACGGTCCGCGACCCTGTTCAGTGCGCCACGGGCATCCACCTCGCTCTCCGGGCTCTCGACCGACGTGAATCTCACGATCGGCACCGCCTACCCGGACCTGTGGCTGGACGTCCTCCGGAAGGAGCTGGAATCCGCCGGCCTCTCGTCCGCTGGGGCCCAACCGCAGTTCAGGCTCTCGGCGACCGGCGACACCGTCACGGTGACCGTCTACGGGACCGACTCCGACCCCGCCTCGACGGTCAACGACATCAACCTGGAACTGACGCAGGCCAACCTCCAGTTGCGCATCGAAGCGTAGCGCCGGGCAAACCCTTATCGAGCCGGTCGCTTAGCGCCCGGCGTGGACCACGACCTCATCCTGGCACGGTACGGCGAGATCGGCCTCAAGTCACGGCCCGTCCGCCGCCGCTTCGAGAACCAGATGAAGGACAACATCGAGTACGCCTTCGAACAGGAGGAGCTCGACTGCATCGTGAAACCGATCCCTGGCCGTTTCGTCGTGATGACCAGCGACGTACCCAAGGGCGTCGACATCCTCTCCAGGATCTTCGGGTTGACGACCGTCAGCCCGGCCCGACGGACGAAATCCACCATGAAGGACATCTTGGGCGCCGGCCTGGACTACGCCCGCCGATGGCGGGCCGAGAACCCCGACGCGTCCACGTTCGCCGTCCGGTCGCGCCGGTCCGGTGAGCACCCGTTCTCCAGCCAGGATGTGGCGATCAAGCTCGGCCAAGTCGTCCTGGAGGACGAAGAGGCCGGCCCTGGTCTAGAGGTCAACTTGGACCAGGCGGAATTCGAACTTCACGTCGACGTCCGCGGGACCCAGACGTTCGTCTTCGCCGACAAGGTCGGGTGCCCCGGCGGCCTTCCCTTGGGGACGGCGGGGCGCGCGGTTGCCCTGCTCAAGGACCGGAACAGCCTGGTGGCCGCGTGGCTGATGATGAAGCGTGGATGTACCGTGTTGCCAATCCATTTCGAAGGTCCGACCGGCCGGCCCGAACGGGCGGCCGAATACGAGGCGATCCTCAAGCGGTGGTACCTGCGCGGCGGCGTCCGTTCCATCCCGCACAAGGAGGCCGCCGAATTCCCGAAGGAACTGGCGTGTGCGCTCTGCGTCCGGCAGATGGTGCGCAAGGCCGCCGCGTACGCCAAGCGGCGCCGGGCGAAGACGATCGTCACCGGGGAAGTCCTCGCGTCGACGACGACGCCGCACATGGGATTGGCCGCGGACGTCACCGAAATGAACGTCCTGCGTCCGCTGATGGGTCTGCTGCCGGCAATGGTCGCCAAGACCGCACGCAAAATCGGGCTGGACGAGCAGACGCTTGCCGGTGACGGCAACGAGCCGTGCCCGCTACGCGTCGCCGGCCCCGTCGACGCGGACGCCGTCCGGTCGTACGAAGACGGCCATGAACTAGCCGAAGGCGTCGCCCAGGCGGTCACGGGGGGCTCGAATTGAAGTTCCTCGTCTTCGGCGCAGGAGGTCTCGGCACCCTCTTGGGGGCGCACCTCGCCCAACGCTACCAGGTCCATCTCGTCGGTCGGCAACCGCACGTCGAGGCCGTCCAGCGGCACGGGGTCCGTGTGACCGGCAGCCGGGAGTTCACCGTCGCCTGCGAAGCGACGACCGAGGCCCCGCCGCATTGGATCCCGGACGTCGTGCTGATCGCCGTCAAAGCGTTCGACCGGGAGGGGGCCATGGATGGCCTCCAGGGCCGGCTGGGACCGCGGACCACCGTCGTCACCGTGCAGAACGGGCTGGGGAACTGGGAGCGGTACCAGGACGCGTTCAGCGACCAGACGGCACTGGCCGCAAGCGTCGTGTACGGCGCCCGCCTGGAGGCGCCCGGCCACGTCGTCGCCACCGGGTCCCCCGAGCTCATCATCGGCGGCACGCCCGACGACATCGACGTCGCGGAGGCGTTGGCCGAGGCGTTCACTCTCGTGGATGTCCCGGCGAAGGCGGTCGCGGACGTGCGCGGCGTACTGCTCGCCAAGGCGCTGGTCAACGCCGCGATCAACCCGGTGACCGCGGTGCACGGGGTCCCCAACGGACGGCTCGCGGAGGACGGTACGCTGCGCGACCGTGTCGAGCGGCTGTGCACGGAAGGCCAACGGCTGATCGGGGCTGTCGACTATCCCGTGCCCGTCGAGGATCTGCGCGCACGGGTGCTCGAGGTGGCTCGCAACACGGGCGACAACCGCTCGAGCATGCTCCAAGACATCGACCGGGGGCGGCGGACCGAGGCCGACGCGATCCTCGGGGAACTCCTGCGTCTCGCCGAAACCCTAGGCGTCGAGATGCCGGAGACGAAACGGGCGTACGACGAGGTCACTCGGTTGGAGGCGTCGCGGCGGGCTTCAACCCAGCCAGGTCGCTGAGCCGGTCCCCCTCGCGCACGCAATAGATGGCGCCGAGCACGAGCCGGTCGTCCAGGTCTTCGGGACGCACGAGCGTCAGGTCGACGTTCATGTGGTCGTTGAGGAGGACCCCCGTCCGGTCTTGGATGGTGCCGACGATCGATTGGCCCCAGTGGAGCCGGTACGTGATCGGGAAGAAAAGCCGCAACGCGCTCCACTCCTGCGCCGGTCCCAGGCGAGGCGGGTCCTTCGTCACCATGCCGACCGGGTCGCCGTCCGCGTCGAAGAGGAACCATTCCTCCTTCCGTACGCTGCGGTATTCTTTTTTCCGTACGGAGCCCACGCGGACGGATTCGGAGTTGCCCTCGACCCGGAAGTCCCGGGCGAACGTCTTGGCGGGCTCCTGGGGAACGATCCGGAACACGCGTACAGGCTCGTCGGAGCCGGGGTGCGCGACGAACTCGGCCTGCGGCGGCGACTTGGAGAGCATCAGCCGCCCGAGGACGCGGCCGTCGAGGTCGTGGACCTCGTAGCGGCGGCCCAGCGGTCCTTTCCGTTGCAGCAGGCGGAACGTCGCCGGCAGGCGCCACGACGCAGCCGGTCCGTGCTTTGGCCCTGCGCCCCCCGCCATCGCGCCAACTACCTGGCGGGCCCTATTTAGCGGTTTACGCAAGCGCCATTCGAACCGGTGGGCACCCTCCCCGGCGAGCGGCGTGCCCCTCGAAGGAGAGGCGGGAATTGCGCCGCGAGGCGGCCGCCAACGAACGTTGTGGAAAACGGACGAACCGGTTACCCGCACCTGAGCCGGACGACCTTCGGGTCCCGGAGCTCCGTCGACCCATCATCATGGGTGTAGACGACGTCGGCGGAGACCGTGGCACCCACGGGCAGCGGCGTCGTATGGTTCCAATGCTCGCCGATGGTCATGGCGCCATCGGCGAACGGGCCGCCCAAGCCCATGCCTTCGTGCGAGGTTTCCGTGCCGTTGACGGACACCACGATTTTCGTCTGGTTCGTGAACAAGGCTTGGCCGCCCAGGTGGTCGATGCGAAGCACGTCGTCGGCGTTGCCCCACGTCCCGTCCACGCAGACGAGCGTCGTCTGCAGGTCGACGTGGAGTTCCGGGGCGGGACCCGGCGGCTCGATCAATACGTACAGGATGCCGGCGACGGCGACGAACGACACCACAAGAAGAACCTGGCCCAGCACCTCAGTGACCGCACGGTCGTCGGCTGCGACCCCCTGGCGAGCACGTTGCACCGTCGGCCTCCTGGGAATCCGCGTTCCCCGCCGACAACTCTACCCCCGGTCTTAATAACCGTTGCTTCCGCGGGACCGTCGATCACGACCCCGTCCGCTTAAATCCGACGTTCGGGTTCGGCGGCCCCATGCCCGCGCGAGGGGACCGGGACGAAGCACGGCTCGGTTTCTTCGAACGCAAGCCGTTGGCCGACATCGTCCGGGACACGGAGAGGTCCGCCTACAAACGGACGCTCGGCCCGTGGGCGTTGGTCGGCCTTGGCGTCAGCGCCATCATCGGAGCCGGCATCTTCGTGCTGACCGGCCAGGCCGCCGAGATGGCCGGCCCCGCCGTCCTCGTCTCGTACCTCGTGGCCGGTGCCGCCTGCATCTTCGCCGCCCTGGCGTACGCGGAACTCGCGTCGATGATCCCGTCCAGCGGCTCGGCGTACACCTACGCCTTCGCCGCCATGGGCCAATTCCCCGCCTTCCTCATGGCATGGCTGCTCATCCTCGAGTACGCCGTGGGCAACATGGTCGTCGCCATCGGCTGGAGCGACAACCTGACCAGCGCCCTCGACCGGTTCGGGCTGGTCCTCCCAGACGCGCTGCGCGCCGCACCCAGCGAAGGCGGCCTCTTCGACCTGCCGGCCTTCCTCATCGTGATGCTGGTGACCGCCCTCGTCGTCGTCGGCATCCGTGAGAGCGCCGGCGTCAGCAACACCTTGACCTTGTTCAAGATCTTCGTCGTCGTCGCCTTCATCGCAATCGGCCTGTTCTTCATCCGCGGGGACAACTACGGCGAGTTCGCCCCAAGCGGCATCACCGGCATCGGGAGCGCGGCCGCCCTCGTCTTCTTCGCCTACATCGGGTTCGACGCCGTCAGCGCCACCAGCGAAGAGGCGAAGAACCCCACGCGCGACGTGCCGATCGGCATCATCGGCAGCCTCGTCGTCTGCATGGTGCTCTACGCGCTGGTCGTGATCGTCCTGACCGGCATCGTTCCTGTCGGCGGGTTGGACAGCGAAGCGCCGCTGGCCCGCGCGTTCGACGACAAGATCCCCGGCGCAAGCGAACTGGTCAGCCTCGGCGCGCTCGTCGCGACGACCACGGTCCTCCTAGCGTTCTCGATCGGCCTGCCCCGAATCTTCCAGGCCGTCGCCCGCGACGGCCTCATGCCAGCCTGGTTCGCCCGCATCAACCCCCGGTTCGGCACGCCCGTGGCGTTGACCGTCGTCGCCGGCGTCCTCGTCGGCATCGGCGCCGCCGTAGTCCCCCTCGAGGACGTCGCGAACCTCACCATCATCGGCACGCTGTTCATCTACGTGCTCGTGAGCATCGGCGTCCTGGTGCTGAAAAAGACCGATCCCGGTGCGCCCCGAGGATTCCGTACCCATGCCGTCTTCCCCGCGCTCGGGATCGTTGCCTGCGGCGGGCTCCTCCTTTTCGTCCAGGATGTCCTCGTATGGCTCGCCTTCCTGGCATGGATGGGCGCCGGCCTCGGCGTCTACGGATTCTACGGCCACCGGCGGGCGATCCAGGTGCGTGACGCGGCCCGGTCACCAGAACCGTAGGCCGTCCGAGGGGGCTCCGTGTGCGCTTTGCATCGCGGACGTGAGGCCGCCCGTCTCCTCGTCGTCAGCCTCGACCAAGACGCTGCCCGGCGCATACCGTTGCACGACGCGGATCTCGACATCCTCGAGGGCCCCCACGAGGGTGTCGTCCCATTCGACGAGCCACGGGGCGTCGTTCACGAAGGCGTCCGAGAAGTCGGTCATCTCGATGGAAGCCTGGCTGCCGGTCGCCTGTGCGACCTGTTCGCCCTCGGCGTCATAGAGACGAAGCATCTGCACGTAGCCCACGCCGTTGGCGTCGGCGGAGACCTCCAACCGTTGGATGCCCGGGACGACCGGCAGCTCGAACGCGTCGTCGCCGACCGTGAACAACCAGACGTCCGCGATCCGTTGCAGGTTGAACGTCCCGTCGAAGTACGCTTCGAAGGGAATCTCCTTGGCCGCCAACACGGTGCCCGTGGACGGCTCGACGACCTCCGCCTGCACGCCGTAAAGGCCGGGGCGCGCAAAGTCTGGGGTGAACGTCTCGTTCTGCGCTCGGTCGACCGCGGACCGCTCGTAGTCGAGCAGCGCCCATCGGACCTCCAGCTGGCTGGCGTTGTCGGCCGAATCCGTGATGTTGGCGCTAAAGGTCGCCGTCCGCCCTTCGGCCACGTTCACGTTCGGTACGTCCGCGTCGATGGAGACGGTGACGCGCCGCGGGTCGGGCAAGGCGCCGGCCGGGTCCGCCATCGGGATCTGGCCGCGCAGCACGCGCGCCACGTACGACAGGTCCCGCTCGGGCCGTTCGTAAAGCTGCACGCCGGTCAACACGGTCGTGGCCGTCAAGCTCTCGTGGGCCCGGAGTTCGTGGCGTTCGCCGTCCTCGGTGAACGTGGCCGCGATCTCCTCCACGTGCTCGGCTTCCGCGCGTACGATCATGTGCGCCTCCTCGGAATAGTAGAGGACGGTGCGGAAGCTGGTGCGGTAATCGAACTCGTCGACATCGACGCCCTCCTCGTCGGCATCCTCCAGGATGGCCTCCTTGTAGGCGCCCATGTCCGCCGGCCGGACGATGAACTCGATGCGGACCGCGTCCATGCGGCCGAGCGGGGTGTCCACGCTGCGGCTGCCGGTGACGCGCGCCTGCTGCTCCCATTCCAGGCGCGGGTCGTCCGAGTGCTCGCGGTCGACGGGGCCGCCCCACGTCTTGCCGGTCTCCAACGGGAAGTCGAGCAACGGGTAGTCCGGGGTGTCGAGAACGGCCAGGTCGCTGACGCCCGAGTTGTCCGATGACAGGTGGTAGCGCAACGGGAGCTGGGACAGGTCCGCCTGCCGGTACGCCGTCAACATCGCCGCCGGGCTGCCGCCACCGCAATGCTCCGGTCCGCCGGGGTAAT
>CAZXJU010000020.1:0-8923 GCA_964641035.1 uncultured Halobacteriales archaeon
GCAGGGTGCACTCGCTGAGCAGTACGCGTCAGCAGACGTTGCCGATCGGGCGACAGGAGTTCCACGACCTCCAGCGCCGCCTGGACCGACCGTGGACGTCCGAGACGGTCGAGACGGCCGACGGAAACCATATTTTCATCCGCGTGCCGCGCGACGAGCCGGACGCCGTCGGCGACCTGGAACGCGCCGTAGAAGAACTGCCGGCCTGGAGCGCCGACGGCCTGACCGCCGTCTACCTCGTCGGCGGCCACCGCACCGTCCACGTCCCCGGCTACACCGCGGTCCCCCTGATCCGTGAACGTCTGCGCGCCGACGCCTCCCAAGCCGACGACCTGCGCCGCCGCCTCGACGACGGGGCTCAGGCGCTCGTCTACCGGTCCGAAGGCGACCCGCTCGGCCTGCTCCGCCTGGGCGTCCGCGTGCCCGTGACGCGCATCGAGGACATCGACAACCCGGAGGTCGACGCCATCGCCCACGCCGCCGGCCCCATACTCGACGACGGCCGCGCCGACCGGATCGAAGCCGTCCTGCTGGTCGCCGACGCGGACCACCTGCGGATCGCCCCGTCCGCCTTCTTCGAAGACGTCGAATCCCGCTGGCAAGGCAAACGCCGCCGGCCACCACGCGCCGACCCCCCGAAACGACCGGCCGCCCGGCCCGACCCGGTGCCCACGGTCGCCGAAGGCGGATTCCCAGGCCGGCCGCACCGCGTGCGCCCCATCGGGCCGCCACGCCGCCGCGTCGAAGAGGTCGAACCCGTCATCGAGCTCGAGGAGGAGGTCGAGGCCGCCCCCGCTGAGGAGGCCGCCACAGCCGCCGGTCCGACGGCCGCCACGGGCCTCCTGGCCCACGTCGACAAGAAACGCCTGGAACTCGGCGGAAAACTCGCCGTCCGCATGCTACGCATGAAAGGCTTCCGCGTCCTCACCGACGTCTACCGGGGCCGCACCCGGTACGTCGCGGCCGCCGAACGCGACGACGGCACACCCCGCCGCGTCGCGGTACGCACCTTGGACCACGTCGACCGGCGCGCCATCGACCAGATGCGGTTGGATGCGCGCGGGCTGGGTGCCGACCTCGTCATCGCCATCGTCGCCGACCCGCCACCGGCACTCGTCCGGCGCGCCGAAGGCACACGCGTCCGGCTCATGCGGCCCGAGGACGTGCCCGACCTGGCCCTGTGACCTGCCAACGCGGTACCCAATGAAGCTATTAGACGCGACGCCGGATGGCACCCGAGGACCGATGCGACTGGCGACCGGCTGCGCGCCCCTCGACGAACTGTTGGGAGGCGGGCTCGAGGAAGGGGCCATCACGCTCGTCTACGGCGAGGCCGGCACGGGCAAGACGAACCTATGCCTCCAGGCCAGTCGGAACGCCGTGCTGGAAGACGGTGGAAAGGTCGGATTCGTGGACAGCGAAGGCGTGAGCCTGGAACGCCTGCGGCAGATCTGCGACGACGACTACGACCCCGTCGTCAAATCGATCCTCTTCTACCAGCCGCACACGCTGCACGAACAAGAGAAGATGGTCGCCTCGCTGACCAAGCTGCGCGACCCGGCCCTCGTCGTCGTCGACAGCCTGAACATGCACTACCGACTCATGCTGGGAGACGACGGCGACGCCGCCCAGAAATCCATCACGAACCAGTTGCGGTCCCTCTGGTCCGTGGCCCGAAGCCAAGAGGCCGCCGTCCTCGTCACAGGCCAGGTCTTCACCGGCGAGGACGCCGTCCGGCCGTTCGGAGGACGGATCATGGAACACATCGTCAAGACGATGGTCCGCCTGGACCGCACGGGTCCCGGCGAACGCACCGCCACGCTCTACAAGCACCGGTCGCGCCCGGAGGGCGCGGAGGCCGCCTTCCGGATTACCGCCGGGGGCGTCGAGTGACACGGAGTAAAGCATAACCCCACGGGCGAACCATTATATACAGATAGGCCGCAAGTACCACTTAGGTGACTCAGTGCGGAAGCTACCTCTTTTCTTGCTAGCCGGCGCCTTGGCCGTCGCGACCGCCGCGACCGCTTCGGCGCAAACCGACTTGGGGACCGACGACGGTCTGATCGACCCGAGCGCGTCGTCGGGCGACCCGGTCCCTCCGCAACAGGAGCCGGACCCAGAGAAGTCCGTCGATGACGTGGCCCAGAACCTTCCGGGCGGCGAATCGGGTTCGAACCCGGCGCCCGGACCCGGCGACGGCTTCGACGACATCGGCAAGGACGTGGCCGGTGCCGTGGCCGAGAACTGGATGATCACGGGCGCCATCGCCGTGGGCCTGGCCGGAGCCGGCCTCGCGTTCTTCCTATTCGTCAACCGGTACATCGACCCGCGCAAGGCGCTTGAGAACCCGCACCGGAGCATGCTTTACGGCTTCGTCAAAGGCAACCCCGGCGTCCATCTGAAACAACTTTCCAGCGAATTCGGCATGAAGACATCCACGGTCCTGTGGCACATCCGGAAGCTCGAATGCGCCGACCTGGTACGCTCCAAGAAGGCCAACGGCTACCGCGTCTTCTACCCGGTCAGCGGCGGCCTGGAGGCCAAGAAGCTCTCCACCGCGGTGACCGCGCTCTCCAACGAGAACGCCCGGTCCATCTTCGAACGGATCGCGATCCACCCCGGCGACGTGCAGCGGACGATCAGCGAAGAGCTGGACATCAACGGCGGCACCGTCCGCTGGCACCTGAAGAAGCTCCGGTCCGCGGGCCTGGTCGCCGAGTTGACCAAGGAACGCACCACGAGCTATTACGCGACGGAAATGGGCATCAAAGCGATGCGCCAGGTCGCCGGCCTGCCGGACGGCATCGAGGCCCCGAACCTCGAAATGCCGGAGGCGGACGCAACGTCGTCGGCCGCCTGATCCGGGTCACACGAACCCGGAGGCGATCACGAGTCCCGCCAGCACCAGCAGGATCCCCACCACCAAGCGTACCTGGGTGAAGGTGATCTTGCCGGCGATGAGCTTCCCACCGACGGCGCCCAGGAACGCCATGCCGACGGCGCCGGCGATCAAGCCCCAGCCGCCGACCGCGTCGATCTTTGCGCCCCATTCCGTCCATCGGCCTGCGCCGTAGACGACGAGCCTCGTGACGTCGACGAGGATCGCGCAGAAGCTGGCCGTGGCGACGAACCCTTTGGCGCTCAGGCCGAGTTTGGTCAGGAAGACGCTCCGCAAGGCGCCTTGGTGGCCGCTGAGGCCGCCGAAGAAGCCGCTTGCGGCCCCGCCCGGGATCAACCAGTTCTGCCCCACCCGGAGTTTCCGCAGGGCGGGGACCAGTTCGAACAATGCGAACACGAGAATCAGAAGGCCGAGCACCAGCCCGATCGGGGTCACGGCTCGGGTCCGGCCCAGCGCCTCGTACGTCCACAACGGGTCGACCTCCAGCTGGATGAGCAGCCAGGCGCCGGGTACCGCGAAGACGGCGGCGGCGATGCCGAACTTGGCGACCGTCGGCCAGTCGGCGTCTGGCCACAGGAGCCCGCCTTTCCAGACGTTGTTGGCCAGGTGGACGACGGCGGTGGCCGCGACCGCCACGTCCAGCGGGAAGACGATCGCGAACGCCGGCAGCAGCAACGTGCCGAGCCCGAACCCACTGACGAGCGTGAGCAGGCTGGCACCCAACGCCACGCCGAGCACGAGGACGATTTCCCAGACGGCCACACCGGCGCCAACGCGTGCCGCGTTTAGCCGGTTTCGCCCCTACTCGTCGGCTTCGATGGCGCGAAGGACCGGTCGGCGGCGCGCCGCCCAGCGGAGGATGCGGCCCACACTGTAGTAGAGCACGCCCAGCGAGACGGTGAGCACGACCACGGCGAGCGTGGCCTCCAGCGCGCCGTACTGGTGGAAGCTGAAGCCGGCGAAGGCGTCCAGTTGGCCGACGCCGCCGCGGCCGCTCCACACGTTGACGGTGAAGGCGACCAGGAGCGCGGCGACGCTGGCGACGAGGACCGCCACGTAGTGGCCGGCCAGCGGCCGGCGGATCCGCGTCGCGTCCGCCAAGGCCCCGAGCCCGATGGCGAACGTGAGCGCGCCGACCAGGGCGGCCCCGATCCGCGCCAGCACGTCCGCGCCCCACGGGCTGTAGTTCCGGACCGTCAACGTGTTCGTCTCGGCGTGGTAGAGCGCCTCGAACGTGTTGCCGGCGCCCCACAGCATCATGGCGGTCACCAGGCCGAAGACGACGAACCCGAAGAACGGGGCGGCGGCGCCCGGACCGCGAAGCCGCGGCGTGGGGACGCCCCCGCGCAGTTCGAACCGGATCGACGCCCAGAGGAAGACGGCCGCCGTGTACGCGGCATACCCCAACACGAGGACGAGCGCGTCGGTGGTCCCACCGGCGGCCACGGCCGCGTAGATCGCGGTCAAGAGCAGGATGCCGGCCAGGTGGACGAGCACCAGGCGGACGCTGAGGTTGCTGAACGGCGTCGTCGCCTCCTCCGGCCCGCCGCCTTGGGCCAGGATCCGCGTCAACCGTTTGATTGTCCACGCGTAGAAGGCGTACGGGATGAGCACGAGGAGCAGCGACACTTGGAGCATCTTGCTGGTGAGTCCGAAGACGGCGTCGGTCGAAAGGTAGAATCGCCCCACGATGGCCGGGGCGGCCAAGAGGATCAGGTCGAAGGCGACGACGGCGCCCAAGAGCACCCGTTCGATGCGGCCGACGTTCTCCAGTGTCTCCTCGACGCGGGTACGCCGGAAGATGCCTTGGGTGCCCCAGTTCACGAGGAATACGCGCGCGCCGATGGTGAGGATGAGCGCCCCGATCAGGAACGCGGTCAGGTAGTGGAGCGCCACCACGTTGTCGGCGAGGAAGCCGGATTGGTCGCCCTGGACGTCCGCGTCGAGCGCCAGGCGGACGAAGCTGACGAGGAACACGACGAAGCTGAGCACGACGAAGAGGCTGACGGCAACCGCCAGGCTCTCCCCGTCCCGCCAGGAGCCTCGACCGCCGAAGGCGCGGCGGAACCGGTCGGGGGTGATGAGGTAGGCCGCGCCGGCGACGAGCGTCGTCAACAAGAGGACGGTGACCAGGAAGATGACGTAGACGGCCGGGAACGTGTAGCCCGGTCCGGTGTGGAAGAAGTAGCTGGCGGTGAAGGCGACCGTCGCGTCGCCCCGCTCGGGCGCCACCGTCAACGAATTGATGAAGAGCTTCCCGTGCAGGAACATCAGCAGGAAGACGCCGCCGAAGACGGCGCCGAGCGCCGCGTGGCGTTTGCCTCCATCGGCGCGGCTGACGGCGCCCAGGCCCATCGCGACGCCCCAGCCGGCCAGCAGGCTCGCGAACAAGAGGCCGGCCAGGTTCGCCTCGTCCTCGTCGACGCTACCGGTCTGCTCGACCCGGCGTGGGTCCTGGAAGACGTTGATCTCGGTGGAGAAGGCGAGGATGAGCAGGCCTCCCAACAACAGGAGGAAGCTTACCGACGCCTGGACCTTCTGCCGGCGTTCCACGGGACAAAGTCGGTCCCGCCGCTCATATACTTATCCGACCGTGGGTTGAACGTCAAAAAGGCGTTGTCGGCGACCGCCGCGGCGGCCTATGAGGCCAACGGGGTCGGCACGCGGGTGAACACGATGTTCGTCGGGCCGTACCCCGGCTCCAGTTCCCCGACCGTGTAAATGATCCCGAATCCGTCCTCCAATCCCACCATGTCCTGGTAGTCGCCGCGGTACGACGGCGGCGCATCCAGCTGGACGACCTCTCGGACCGTCCAGGCCTCGTCGGCGCGCGTGGCCAGGGTGACAGAGACGGCGTCCGGGTCGTCGTTGGGGTACCAAGCCACGCCGAGGGTGCCGTCGGCGGCGTGCGCGACGCCGATCATGTCGGGTCGGTCGACCGATTCCGCGGACGTCACGACCTCGGTGGTCCAGGAGGCGCCGGCGTCCACGCTTTCCGCCACGTAGAAACGGTATACGTCGTCGACGAGCTCGGGCCACGCGATGGCCATCGGGCCGTGCAGGCGGTGGGAGGCGGGCGCCAACAGCATCTGATCGCTGTTCCCCGTCGCCTCGGCGACGCGTACAGGGGCCTCCCACGTGGCGCCGCCGTCGGTCGACCGCGCGGACCACAGCTCCACCCCCGCGCCGGGCGTCGCCCGTGCATTCATGCGGTTGAACGGCACGACCAGCACGCGCTCGTCCTCGGTGCCCAACGGGGCGACGTAGATCGGCCATTCCACGGTCCCCGGCTCGTCACCCGGCAACGTCCGGGGGCCGCTCCACGTGGCGCCGCCGTCGTCGGTGGCCGCGATGGCCGCCGCGACGTTCGGCGTCGCAAACGGGAGGCCGGGGTCCGGCGCCGTGTGCGCTGCCCACGCCACCCACGCGCGCCCGGGGACGTCCGGGTCCGCGCCCACCACGGGCCACTCGTGCCATTGTTCGCCGTCGTCGCGCGCAATCGGTACCGCGCGCTGCGGCCACGTGGCGCCCCCGTCGGCCGATCCGGCCGCCAAGACGTCGCCGTCGAAGTCGAGGCCGCCGGCCGGATCCTCCGTGACCGCCATCCCGGCAAACCACGCGGCGCCCTGCGCCCCCACCGCCACATGGGGGTCCGAGGCCCGATAGCGCTCCCCGCCCGTGCAGGCCGACAGCCCGTCCAACGTGGCCGGGGCGGTCCAGTTGCGTCCCCCGTCGAACGTCGACGCGACCAAGTCGCTGCGTGACGCGCCCACATCGGTGTAGCGGTCCTGTTGCCACGTGGCGACCATGTGGTCCGGGTCGGCCGGGTCGACCGCCAAGTCCGGCTCGCCGACGACGTCCGGCTGGCCTTGCCCGAAGGGCGAGGGGTCGCCGCAATCGTCGTCAAACGGCGTCGGTCCGCTGACCAAGACCGTAAACGCGTCCGCAGTGGCTCCTTGGAGGATGACGGGCGCCGGCGTACCGGGCGCCGTCGACGGTTCCTCGCCGGTCCGTTGGTCGTCATCGGGGCCGCCGGTGACGCACCCGCCGACGGTCACCGTCACGAGTAGGAACGCCACGGCCCACCGTACCATCACGACGATGGCTTGTTTAGGCGCCCTTAAACCTACCGGGGACGCGGCTGCGATCCGTTCGCCCACAGCCGCCCCGGCAACGCTAGAAGAGGTGTTCGTCCACCGTATGGGCCCCCGGGGCCACCTCAAGTTCCATCAGTTCGGCCCCCGGCACCGCCTCCGCCAACGCCTCGCGCACCTGCTTCCGGTGTTCGGGCAACGTGTTCACGTAGACCGTGGCGCCGGTGTCGATGCTGAAATAGGCCGGCACCTCCTGTTCCACGCGAAGGCTCCGGACGGCGTGCATCGCCTCGAGCGTCGGGCCGCGCCACGCGACCAACGCGTCGTCGGCCGTCATCGTGACCGCATGCAGGTCCAATGTGTCCGTCTCCGCGATTTGCATCAACGCGACGGGGTCGTCGGTGCGGATCGCGTCCCGCGCGGCCTGCAGACGGTCCTCGATGATGTCAAGCCGCGTCTGGAAATGCGGACTGGATTTGACCGCCGCATGCACGCCTTCGGTCGGCACGTCGTGGCGTACAAGCAGCGCCACGATCGCCCAGTCGAGGTCGCCCGGCTCCGCAAGGCACCGTCCGTAGCTTCGCTGGCCGCGCGTGATCCATTCGCTGAACCCGCCGGTCACCGCACGGCACGCGCTGCCGGCGCCGCCGCGCGCCAGTTCGCTGACCTCGCCGGGACTCAGCGGGAAGTCAAGCGCGTCGCACGCGGCACGCGCCAACGCCGCGAACCCGCTGGCGCTCGACCCCAACCCGACGTGCTTCGGGAAGTTCGATTCGCTGACCACGCGGAACCGCACCTCCTCTTCGGCCAGCGCCCGCACCCCGTCCAGGACCGCCACGGCCCGCTCGTAGGCGCGGCCCTTCGCCGCTTCGCCATCGATCTCGATCCGGTCGGCCTCCTCGTCGAACTCCTCGACCGTCGTCTGCGTCCGCGTCGGTGCCGTGCACACGCTGATCGAGCCGTGGTAGGGGATCCGGCGTACCGGGTCGACCAGGCCGTGGTATTTGACCAGCCCTTGGATCGGGTGCGCCACCGCCGTCGTCTTCACGGGCCACCACCTCGACCGTGCCGCATCCGCCGCCGCAGGTCCTTGATCGATTCGGAGAGGATCGCCCGGAGCGTCCGCGTGACGTCGAGGTCCCCCTCGAGCAGGTTGCCGGTGACGAAGACGTCGGCGCCGGCTTCCAGCACGCGCCGGGCCGCCGTCGCGTCCCGGATGCCTCCGCCGACGATCACCGGCAGGCCCGCCGTGTCCCGCACCCGGCGGATCATCGCCGCCGGTACCGGCTCCGGCGCCCCGCTCCCCGCCTCCAGGTACACGTACTTCATGCCGAAATGACGCGCCAGCAGGCCATACCGGGCGGCTCCGTCCACGTCGTCGCGCGCCACCAGGTCCGCCTTGCCGACCTGGCCGACGCGCCCGCCAGGCTCCACGACGATGTACCCCATCGGGATCGTCTCCAGGCCCGCCGCCTCGATCCGTTCGACGGCCGCCAACTGTTCCCCCACCAGGAACCTGGCGTCCTGACTGTTGAGCATCGCCATGAACAGGATGGCGTCCGCGGCATCCGACACGGCCTCAGCGCCCGACGGGAACAGGATGACCGGCACGCCGACGGCCTCCTGGATCGCACGGACCGTGGCGTCCACGCGCCGCGCTGTGACGCCGGTCGACCCGCCGACCAGCACCGCATGGCTTCCGGCACGCTCAGCGGCCCACGCCGTCTTCGCCGCATTGGTCGGCTCCTGGTTCGCCGGGTCGATCAAGGTGAAGTGCAGCGCGCTGAACCGGAGGTTCCGCTTCAAATACGCATGGACCGTCAAGGACATCGGTCGGCGCCGAACCCGCCGACCCGCTTATAGACCTACGGACACGAAGGCGGCCAAGGCGAACACCATCCCCACCTTGACGGCCCGGCTGGCGCTC
>CAZXJU010000020.1:9023-12748 GCA_964641035.1 uncultured Halobacteriales archaeon
CACGAAGGCGGCCAAGGCGAACACCATCCCCACCTTGACGGCCCGGCTGGCGCTCCCCGCGTCGTCCGCCAGCACCGCCATCAAGAAGAAAAGAAGCGCCGGAATCACCAGGAACAGGTAGACGTCGCCGAACCGGGGCGCGGTGAACACAAGGCCGATTGCGTACACGCTGCCGGCCAACAGGAGAACGCCGGCCACCACGCGGGCCGCCGTCGTCCCCCACGCCATCGGCAGGCTCCGCCTCAGCGTCCGGTCGGATTCCACGTCCTGTATGTCCTTGTACAGCTCGCGCGCGGCGGTGGCCAAGAAGGCCAGGAATGCCATCGACAGCGCGACATCCCACGTGCCCAACGCAAGCCGTCCCGCCAACGCCTTTGCGTCCCATAACCAAGGGCCCCCGGCGGCTGCGACCCCGCCGACGAGGAACAGGCCCGCGACCACCAGGGCGATGAGGACGTTGCCCGCCAGCCCCTGACGCTTGAACGCCGTCTCGTACAGCACCAGGCCGCCGGCCAACCATGCGGCGAACGCGCCGGCCAACGGGTTGGCCCCCACCGCCAACAGCATCCCGGCGACGACGGCGAGGCCGCCGAACCGGAACGCCTCGGCGATCGTCAAGTCGCCCCGCGGCACCGGCCGGTCCGGGTGCGCCGTCGCGTCGATCGGCGCGTCGATCGCGTCGTTGAGCGCGTTGCCTCCGGCCATCCCCACCGCGGCGCCGAGCGCCGCCAAGGCCAACGCACCGAACGAGGCTGTCGTGCCGTAGGCGGCCAACCCGCCGGCGGCGACGCCGACGAACCCAAGAAGGACGTTGCCAGGTCTGGCCAATTGCGCGTACGCCCGCCACCGCCCCGTCGCACTGCCCACGCGCCGCGCCAACCGCACCGTCACCTTAAAACGAACCGGCGGCGCCGACCCGATGCCGCTTTTGAACCCGGACCCGTTGCGCCAACCGATGGAAGGGCGGCCCGCGTACGAGCCGGAGGAACGATCGCCCCAAGAGATCGTCGAACGCGTCACCCAAGTCACCAGCGTCCTGTTCCGCGCGCCGCACTCCTTGTTCGGGTACGCCTTCATCCTGTCGGCGCCGTTCCTGCTGCTGCCGCTTTTCGACCAGCAGGCGCCCGGCGACCTCGACGTCACGCTGGCCGCGCAGGCGATCGCGCTCATCTACGTGGTCCCGACTGTCTTCTTCGCGGCCGCCAGCCACCGCCTGGCCCGTCTGCTCGGAGGCACGTTCAACCGGCGCCGTGCGGTGTTCCTCGCCGCCGTCGCCCTGATGATGCAGATCGCGCTCGTGCTGGTCGGCGGCGTCGTCAGCCAACGCGGCTTCCTACCCCTGCTGGACGTGCTGATCCTCAGCTACGCCATCGTCCTCGTGCCGTACCAGGTGGCGTTGTTCACCACCAGCGACCATCGACAGATCCCGTCCGCGCTCGTCGCCGTATTCCACCCCGTGATGGGCCTGCTGGCGATCCATTACCTCTTCGAATCGGGGCCCCGCGAGATCTGGTTGACCGTCCTCCTGCCCATCATGTTCCTGCTGACCACCGCCTACTTCGTCGAGATGGTGGACCTGCCCGTCCGACGCAACACGGGCCTCAGCCTCGGAGAGATGTTCCGCCTCTACCTGGACCACTTGTCGACCGGCGACGTCCGGGCGGAGGCGCGCATCGAACGGATCGCCGGCGAGATCGACGCGTTGGTGGGTGCCACCAGCTTCCGGCGGCCCGACGGTAGCGTCAAGTGCGTCATCGTCGTGCCCGCGCTGCATCCCGGCCCCTTGGGCCACCTCGGCGGCTCGAACATGCCGTCGAAGATCGCGGCGGCCGTCCGGGACACGTCGAACGTCCTCGTGCCGCATGGGCCCGCGACGCATGATTTCAACCCGGCCACCACCCAAGAGGTCGAACGGGTGGCTGACCAGGCGCGCCGGCTCATCGAGGAGATGGAGTACGACGCCGACGCCAGCCCTTTGATCCGGAAGGGGAAGGACGCACAGGTGTGCGCCCAAGCCTTCGGCGACTCGGTCCTGCTGACGTACACCTCCTGGCCGAAGCCGATCGACGACGTCGATTTCGGTGTGGGGCACGCCGCGATGGTCGCCGCCCGCGCCGCCGGCGCCCGCGACGCGTTGTTCGTGGACGCGCACAACAGCCTGATGGTCGGCTCCGGCGCCGTCTTCGCGTCGACGTCGCGCGCATGGGACATCCTCGACCGCAGCGAGGAGGCCGCCGGCGCCGCGCTTGCGGCCCGGTCCGAGGATGTGCGAGCCGGGTACGCCCAAGACAACCGGACGTTCACCCGGATGGAGGGCATCGGGGAACAAGGATGCCAGGCGATCGTGACCGAGGTCGACGGGTCGCTCTCCGCCTACATCCTATGGGACGGCAACAACATGAAGCCCGACGTCCGGGCGCGGATCCGCGACGCATTGGGGGACCTGGTCGACGAGTTCGAGGTGCTGACCACCGACAACCATAGCGTGAACGTGGTCGCGGGCGGCTACAACCCTGTCGGCCACCGCGTCAGCGCCGAACGGCTGGCGGCCGTGACCCGCCGCGTCGTGGAGGCCGCCGTGGCCGACCTGGAGCCGGTCGAGGTCGGATTGAACAGCACGCGGATCCCGGGCCTCAAGGTGTTGGGGCACTGGACGACGATGCGGCTCTTGTCCAGTGTGAGGACGACGCTGTCGACCATCCCCCGTTCGTCGGTGGCGATGCTGGTCCTGCAGACGGCGTTGACCGCCGTCATCATGATGGCGGTCGCGGCGTTCCATCCGCCGGTCAGCGGCGTCGGGATCCCGTGGCCGTGACGCGGCCTACCGGCCCAGGACCTTCAGGATCCCCAGCACGACGAGGACGATGCCGAGCACGAGGTTGACGATCGGCATGATGTCGTTGAGCCACTCCATGCCCAACCAATTTGCCTGCAGTAAGATTCCGACGACCAACACGATGACGCCGACCAATAAGCCTCCAGGGATCACGCTCAACAGCATCAGGATGCCGGCGACGATCAGGATGATCCCGAGAAACGGAAGGACCGCGCCCAGACCGAGTTCGCCCAACAGCAGCAACGCGCCCACGACGATCAGGGCGATACCTACGATAAGATCCATCTTGTCGACCATGGTACTCTGGTCCACCGAAGCGGCGCGCCGTTGATAAATGGTGGTTCGTACGACTCACGAACGAATCCGTGCCACAAATCGTTTATACCCGCCTGGAGACCCGCACCCGATGCGACGCGTCCCGTTTGCTCTCATCCTGGTCATGCCGCTCGTAGCCGCCGGGTGTTTCGGCCCCGGAGCCGCGCCGTTCGACGTCCCCGAAGACGAGCCGCCGGCCGTCCGGGCTCCGCCGATGTCGGACCCGTTGGCCGCCGGACCCTTCACGGTGACGGTCCGTGAATACGACGCGGGCGACGTGACCGTCGGAGGCGCCGGCCCGGATCACGCCGATTACGAGTACGACGCGCCGGTCCGCGGCGTGTTGTTCGAACCGCTCGGCGACGGTCCGTTCCCCGTCGTCGTCTTCGAACACGGCCGCCACAGCACGTGCGGCTTCGAAGGCCGGGAAGCCTTCGTGTCGCCACCCGGCGGCTGCGAAGGCAACGACCCGTGGTACAGCTACCCCAGCTACCGCGGCTACGACTACCTGGGCCGCCGCCTGGCCAGCCACGGCTACGTCGTCGCCTCGATCGACGTCAACACGGTCAACGCG